>NZ_JBEZUZ010000065.1:0-45777 GCF_040636735.1 Streptomyces sp. NPDC035033
CGTCGGTGCCGGGCGGTGTGCCGGGGGCGGCCCGGGGCGGGCCCCGGGGCGGGCCCCCGGGGGCGCGACGCGGCTCCGGGGCCCCGTCGCCCCCGGCACCGGCGTCCGGCTCCGGGAGGGGGCCGGACGCGGCCGCCGGCGGGTCCTCCGGCGGTGGCGGCGGGGGCTCCTCGGTGGCGACCTCGCGCTGGACGGCGGGGAGCGGGGGCGCCGACCGCCGGACGGACGGGGGCGGCGGCGCGAAGACCACGCTGCCGTCGGCCATGCGCTGGGCGATGCCGGCGGCGACGGCCACGTCACCGGCGTCGCGGGGGGCCGGGGGGACGACAGGGACGGACGGGACGGACGGGACGGACGGTGGGACGGTCCGCTGGACGGGCGCGGGGGTGGTGGCGGGGGCGCGGAGAGGGACCGGGGCGGAGGTGGCGGCTGGGGGGCGGGTCTGCCGCTGGACGGCCGGTGCCTCCCACCGCACGGGGACGGCGGGTGCGGAGGGCGCGCCCGGGACCGGGGGAGCGGTGCTCGGGGCGGTCGCGCCCGGCCCGGCCTCCGGGGCCACGGTACGCAGCACCAGCGGCCGGTCGGCGAGCAGCGGCGCCACCGGTTCGGGGGCGGGTGCCGGTTCGGGCGCGGGCGACGGGGGGAGGGAGGGCGGTACGGACTCAGGCCGTACGGGGGCGGGCCCGGCGGCGGGCGCCGGAGCGGTGCCGGGCGCCTCCCGCTGGGCCGTCGGAGGGAGCGCCGGGAGCGGCGCGCCGAGACCGGGGGCGCGGCGGGGCGCCGGGGGCCGGGACGCGCCGGCGGGCGGCAGGGACCGCTGGACGGGCGGGAGGCCCCCGTCGGAGGCCGCGAGGGGCCCGGGCCCGTCGGCGGGCCCCGCGTCGGTCTCCGGGGCGTCCAGGAGCGACCGCTCGCCGACCAGGGGGCGGACGGGGGGCTCGGTGACGGTCGCGGCCCCGTCCTCCGCCGCCACCGGGAGCTCCGGCGTCCCGGTGCTCTCCGGGCCGTCCGGCGCGTTCGGCGTGTCCGGGGTCCTCTGGACCTCCACCCTCTCCGTCGGCCGCGCCGCTCCCGGTACGGGCGGGGACGGCACCCGGGACGGTACGGGCCCGGCGGCCGTCCGCTGCACGGGCTCCAGGGGCACGGTCCTCATCGGCGCGGGAGCCTCGGGCGGGCGCGCGTCCGCCGGGGACCGGTCGCCGGGGGGCCCGTCCGCCGCCGTCCCCAGGGACGCGGACCGGCCCGCGTCCCGTACGGGGAACTCCACCACCGACCGCTGGACGGGCGTCGTCACGCCGTCGACGAGCCCGCCCGGCGCCTCCGCGCTGACCAGGTGGCCCAGCGGGGTGGACAGGGCGGTCGGACGGCGGGTGGACAGCCCGCGTGCGAAGGCGGAGGGGTCGGTGACGAGCGCGGGAGCGGTCAAGGTCCGCTGGATCGGCGGCAGTTCGGCGACGTCGAACCGGTCCTCGCGGGCCGGGGGCGCCGGCGGGGGAGCGGGTGCGTCCGCCGGGCGTTCCGCCCCCCGTCCGCCGCGCAGCCAGGACAGCAGTCCCATGGTTCCCGTCCCTCCCCGTCAGTCAGTCGCTCGGTCGGCCGCCGGCCGGTCATCCTCCGCCGAGGCGGGCCGCGTGGGCGACGAACCTCCGGCGTTCCGCGTGCTCCAGGTCGAGGAGCTGGTCCAGCGGCCAGTGGAAGTGGTGGGCGAGGTACGCGACCTCCTCGTACAGCTGGTCGGTCGCGTACGTCACGATTCCCCCAGGCGGCCACCGGCGAGGTCCACCGCGAACTCCTCCCGGCAGGACGGACAGGTGACGGCGGCGCGGGTGTGCCCCTCGGCGTTGACGCGCCGGTAGAAGTCCTGGAGGAACGCCAGGTCGGAGGCGAACAGGTCCTCGATGATCCCGGGGTGGATGTCGTCGACCGTGCCGATCCTGGTGACGACCCGGGAGATCAGGACCACCGACAGGTACGCGGAGTTCTCCCGGACCCGGTCGTCCCGCAGCGGCACCAGCTCGTCGCGGGCGGTCGCCAGCCGCATGACGCCGTCGCGGTGGACGGTGCCGTGCTCGTCGACGTACCCGCGGGGCAGCCGGAACGGGAACTCGGTCCGCAGGCCCGCGCCCGGATCGCCGTCCGGGCCCGCCGGCGCGACCGCCGCCGTGCGCCGCATCAGTCGACTTCCATGCTCTCGTAGGTGATCACGAGTTTCTCCGTGAGGACGGAGGTGTCGCCGGCCTTGAGGGCGCCGATCTCCAGCGACTTGGGCCAGGCGTTGATCAGCTTGTACCGCTTGATGGGGAGGCCCTCGTAGTCGTAGACGATGATGGCGCCGTTGCGGCGCGCCTCGCCCATCCGGCCGAACCGCGAGTCCTTGATCCACCGTTCGAAGCTGTTGTCCTCGGTCAGGCCCCGGGAGACCGTGACCTCGCCCGCCTTGGGCCGGCCGGGCAGCTTCTTGATCGCGTACTTGCCGTCCGCGGTGTTCTGCTTCAGCTCGATGACGTCCTGCTCCATCTTCAGACCGCTGACCTCGGTGATCTGCCGGATGATGACGCTGTCGAACTCCAGGCCGAAGGAATGTCCGACGGAACTGTCGAGATCGGGAAGGGGCACGAGGGACTCCTCACTCGTCGACGGCACCGGTGCCGCTGGTCAGCTGGGACAGGCGGAAGACCACGAACTCGGCCGGCCGGACCGGCGCGACACCGATCTCGCAGATCACGTGGCCCGAGTCGACGCTCTCCGGAGGGTTGGTCTCGCGGTCGCACTTCACGTAGAACGCCTCGTCGGGGGTGAGTCCGAACAGCGCCCCCTTGCGCCACTCGTTGACGAGGAAGGCGGCGACGGTGCGGCGGATCCGCGCCCACAGGGCGTCGTCGTTCGGCTCGAAGACCACCCACTGGGTGCCGGCGAGGATCGACTCCTCCAGGTAGTTGAAGAGCCGCCGCACGTTGAGGTAGCGCCAGGCCGGGTCGGAGGCGAGGGTGCGCGCGCCCCACACCCGGATGCCCCGCCCGGGGAACGCGCGGATGCAGTTGACGCCGATCGGGTTGAGCCGGTCGTGCTCGCCCTTGGTCAGCTGCGTGCGGAGCGCGACGGCGCCCCGCACGACCTCGTTGGCCGGAGCCTTGTGGACCCCGCGCTGGTCGTCGTTGCGCGCCCAGATGCCCGCGACGTGCCCGCTCGGCGGGACCGGGGAGACCCGGCCGGTCGACGGGTCGGCGACGTCGATCCAGGGGTAGTAGAGCGTCGCGTACTTGGAGTCGTACCCCGCCCGCTCGGAACGCCAGACGGCGACCTCCTGCGGGCTGAGCCCGGGCGGCGGGTCGAGCACCGCGACCCGGTCGCCCATCAGTTCGCAGTGCGCGATGACCGCCTGCTGGACGGCGAGCACCCCGTCGAGGCCGAGCAGCCCGCGCTCGTACGCGCTCATCAGGTCCGGCACGGCGACGGTGGTGACGTCCTCGACCGCCTCCAGGCCGCCGATGCCGGAACGGCGGTCGGCGTCGCCGACGTACACCTCGGGGGTGAACGGCGCCCCGCTCCCCGCCGGGGCGGGCAGCGCCGGGGCGAGCGTGACGGTCTGCGGCTCGGGGCGGACGGGCGCGGCGCCGGTGCCGGGCTCGGTGATCTCGATGAGCGCGGAGGCGGCGTTGACGCGGGTGGCGACGTTCTCCTTGCTCCGCTTGGTGGTGACGGAGGGGTACGTCTCGACCTCCTCGCCGTCCCGCCGGACGATCAGCCGGAACGCGTCGGACGGCGGGTCGTCGCCCTCGAGGTCCGCGACCTCGACGGTGACCGTGCCGGTGACGCCGGGCCGGGCGACGACGGAGTACGCGCCGAGGGCGGTGGGGCCCGTGGGGCCGGAGCTCTCGGGCGCGGCGGCCGTGCCGTCGTCGACGCGGACGACGTAACAGGTCCCGCCCCCGTTGGCGAAGAAGCCGTACACCGAGGCGGCGAGGTACGTCCCCTCGACGAAGTCGCCGAAACGGCTCACGAACTGGCTCCAGTTCGTGATCAGGGTCGGCTCGTCGAAGGGACCCTTCCGGGCGAAGCCGACGAAGGCGGCGACCGAGGTGCCCACCCCCTCGATCGGACGGGAGCCGGACTGGACCTCTTCGACGTAGACGCCCGGGGACAGATACGACGGCATGCGGTGCTCTCTCTCCTCGACGTCACTCCTCGACCGGGGAAACGCCCCTGGGGACCGGGCCACTGACCGGGGGAACGCTCCCGTTGAACCGGGCCATTCTCGCCGGCGCGACGATCACCCGGAACGGATGATCGGCCGCCCGCCCGGGCAGCGTGAACTGCCCCAAGGGGCAAGGGAGTCGGGGGCGCGCCGGTCCCCCTTCGCCCTCCGTGCGGGGACGGGGCGGCGGGCAGCCTGGCCGTGCGGCCACGGCTACCGGGAGGGGACGGATGAAGGAGGTCCCGGAGAAGAAGCCGACGGCCGGCCACCGGAGCGAGCCGGCCCCGCCCGTCTCCCGGAGCGGTACGGAACCTTCCTCCCGTGCCGGTGGGCTCTCGCCCCACGGCGTGCAGCGCCTCCAGGGCGCGGTGGGCAACGCGGCGGTGGCCCGTCTCGTCGCCCAGCGCTACACGGCCCCGGTGAAGACCCCGCCGAACGCGGCCCCAGGTTTCCGCCGGGTCGGCGCGGACGTGGCGGCGAAGAAGCGCACGATGGCCGCCCACCCGCCGGCCGCGGCGGAGTCGAAGTCCGCGCAGGACGCGGCGGTGGCGCCCCCGGACGACAAGGAGGCGCAGGGCAAGGCCGCGAACGCGGAGAAGATGAACGCGGCGAAACCGGGGGAGTTCGACAAGGCGGCGTTCATCGCGGCCGTCGACAAGGCGATCGAGGCGCAGGCGCCGAAGAACCTCGACGAGGCCGACAAGTTCGCCAAGTCTGGCAAGGCCGACAAGGTGAAGGAGGAGGTCGACGGGAAGGTCGGCGAGGGCAAGGACACCTCGGCCAAGGACATCGAGACGACGACGAAGGCCCCGCCGGACACGTCGGCGGCGAAGGACAAGCCGGTCACCCCGCTGACCCCGGACAGCCCGCCGGGCAATCCCGGCGCGCCGTCGCCCAAGGACGCGATCCCGGAGAAGCAGCCGCCGGCGGTGACGGACTTCTCCCAGGGCCCGGCGGAGAACGACAAGGCGATGGCCGACGCCGAGGTGACGGAGGAGCAGCTCGCCAAGGGCAACGAGCCGGAGTTCGACGAGGCCCTGAAGGCGAAGAAGACGGCGGAGACGGACTCGGCGAAGGCCCCCGGCAAGGCCCACGCGGCCGAGGACCAGCAGCTGGCGACCGCGAAGGCGGGCGCCGCGGCGGCGGGCGCGCAGGCGATGAACACCCTGACGGCGACGCGGGCGGCGGCGGGCAAGGCGGTCGACGGCGGCAAGGGCGAGACGAAGTCGAAGGACGAGCAGAAGCGGGCCGAGGTCACCGCGAAGCTCCAGAAGGTCTTCGACGCGACGAAGAAGGACGTCGAGGCGACGCTGACGGGCCTCGACCAGAAGGTGGACGCCGCCTTCACGACGGGCGAGAAGGCGGCGCGGGACGCCTTCACGGCGGACCACAAGGCCCGCATGAAGAAGTACAAGGACAAGCGCTACGGCGGCTTCCTCGGCAAGGGCCGCTGGCTGAAGGACAAGTTCGCCGGCATGCCCCAGGAGGCGAACGACCTCTACCAGGAGTCCCGCAAGCTGTACGTGGCCCGCATGCGGACGGTCATCTCGTCGGTGGCGGACCTGATCGGGGCGGAGCTGGGCCGGGCGAAGGCGCGGATCGCCCAGGGCAGGGCGGACCTGAAGGCGGAGGTCGACAAGCTCCCGGCGGACCTGAAGTCCTTCGGCGAGGAGGCGGCGAAGGACTTCGCCGGCAAGTTCGAGGACCTGGAAGCGAGCGTCGAGGAGAAGTCGCAGCAGCTGGTCCAGGACCTGGCGAACAAGTACACGGCGGCGCTGAACGCGGTCGACGAGGAGATCAAGAAGCTCCAGGAGGCCAACAAGGGCCTCATCGACAAGGCGAAGGACGCGATCGTCGGCGTCATCAAGACGATCAACGAGCTGAAGAACCTGCTCCTCGGCATCCTGGCCAAGGCCGCCTCCGCGATCATGAAGATCATCAAGGACCCGATCGGCTTCCTGGGCAACCTGGTGAAGGCGGTGGGAGCCGGCCTCAACCTGTTCGTCACGAACATCGGCGAGCACCTGAAGAAGGGCCTGGTCGCCTGGCTCCTGGGAACGGCGACCAAGGCCGGCCTGGAACTCCCGCAGAAGTTCGACCTCAAGGGCATCATCCAGCTCATCGCCTCCCTCCTGGGCCTCACCTGGGACAACATCCGCGCCCGCATCACCCGCAAGGGCGTCCCGGAAGAGGCCCTGGGCACGGTGGAGACGAGCGTCCCGGTGGCGAAGAAGCTCGCGACGGAGGGCCCGGCGGGCGCGTTCGAGGAGATCAAGGCGGAGACGGGCGACCTGAAGCCCACGATCCTGTCGAAGTTGACGGAATACCTGGTCCCCACGGTCATCATCGCGGGCATCACCTGGATCGTCTCCCTCCTCAACCCCGCCTCCGCCTTCGTCCGCGCGGTCAAGGGCATCATCGACATCGTCACCTTCGTGGTGAACCAGGGCGCCCAGATAGCCGACTTCATCAACGCCGTCCTGGACGCGGTCATAGCGATAGCCAACGGCGGCGCGGCCGGCGTCCCGAAGATGGTCGAAACGGCCCTCGCGGCCAGCATCCCCCTCCTGATCGGCTTCCTGGCGGCCCTCCTCGGGATAGGCGGCCTGGCCAACAAGGTGAAGTCCGTCTTCCAGGCGGTCTCGCGGCCGGTCAACCGAGCCATCGACAAGATCGTCGACTTCATAGCCAAGAAGGGCAAATCCCTCTGGCGGAAACTTAAGGCAGGGCCTGGCGGGTCCGATGGAAAAAGAGGGAAGGGGCAGGAGGTCGGCGGGGCCCGGGAAGCAGAGCGCAAAGAAAAGGTTGCCAGGCGCGCTGCGGCCGAGGCTTACCGGCGATTGAATTCAGGAATCGATGTCACGCAGACACAGCGGGTACTCGAAGCCGTAAAAAGGAAGTACAGCGGATCAGGGCTGAAGAAGATTGAAGTCGAGCGTAGCGAAAAGGAAGGGAGGTTTAGGATACGAGCCAAGGTGAATCCGGAGGTGAAGTCGGAGGATGACTTTGGATTCATTCTTGGCAGGGTTGGGGAAGTGGCCCCCGAACCTTGGAAGGAGAAGGAGATCGACGGAGGTTACACAGTGCGGGCTCGGGGGCATTTGGAAGTAAATTTCAAAGAGCCCGCATCTGAAGCTTACTTCACGAGAAAGTTCCTCAACACCACTAAAGAGCGGAAGGGTGTCCTGATGGCATCCAATACGCCAGCCGAAGCTCATGCTGAGGAGCATGCGTGCATTATCCTTCAAAGAAAGTGGGGTGCGCTGCTGTCTCATAGGAGGGATAAATTTGGCGAGGTAGAGACTGAGATGTGTCGAATTGAGTTCCACGTCACTAAGAGTCCATGCATAAATTGTGCAGATTTCATATCGCAGTTTGTGAAGAACGTGAGATTGGTGCAGCCGGACGCCAAGGCCTCGGTCTACGCATTCGCACTTTATCACGGAACGCCGGTGAGGTTCTCCGAGGATGTCTATAACCGAAATAGGGAGGCTTTGGAGCTGGAGCAGTTCAAGGGAAAAATAAGCGCGGCTGATGGAGCGGGTAGACACTCCGGCCTTTCGCAAGAGGATTCGAATAAGCGGCCAGAGCAGCAGTGGTATGATTTCGGATCGAAAGGGAATATTCAGCTTTCCGGGAAGGCTGGGGTGGCGATCCTGGAAAGTAATGGCATAAGCGTAAGTGGGTTTACTCTGGATGAGGTAACCAAAGAGTTTGTGCATCCCGATATGGCCGCGATAAGCGGGACGCTGGCAAAGAAGGCTGTTATAGATCGAAATGCGAGGATGGGTAGAGCTGCACAGGAGATGCGGGATGCTTTGGATTCGGCCTCGGCGTAATTCTGTGGAAAGGTGGATTCGTGGTAAGTCATGATCAATTGATCGAGGCGTTCTACGGAGATGTGATCACGGCGCCTGCTCGCGTGGTGCAGGGCGGCGTTTTCTCTCGCTCTTCGGCTCGAATGCTCATTGAAGTAGGGTTTCCGGGGTCCTTCGATGACTTCATTGTCATCGATGCTGACTTTGAGGAGAGAGGCCCTCTTTCGCTTGCGGTGGTGTATAGAGAGCTAGGGGACGTTGCGCCTTCGCGTATTGCACACCTGAGGAGAGTAGCTTCTTGTGGTCTCGACAGCATCTGCTTCGATGTCTCAACAGATGCGGTTTATCTGGTCCCTAGTGCTTCCCCTGAGCAGGCCACGAAAATCGCCGCATCGTTGGAGATCTTTGTTGAACAAATCTATGCTGTCAAAACCATTCGGAACGAGTGGATGGAATCTGATCCATCTGATCAATCGATTGAGGATGTTCGACTGCGGATGAGGCGCGCAGTATCCGACGGAGCCCCACACCCGGTCTGGATGGAGATCATCGATCGGGTGACTGAAGTCGAAGCCTGACGGACCCGTTTTATGGTTCGGCCGTTCGAGATGACGTGATGGCGTGGGCTGCGTACTGAAACTCAATCGTTGACGATGGCTGTGATCGCGATGGATTGAGCTACGAGATCTCACTTGTGATCAAGGATTGATCCTGGATATTTTTCAAAAGTGAGTAAATCGCGGAGGGGGTGAACTGGCGGCAGAGACTGCGGTGATCAGCGGCAGCCCTTCTGTATCGGTCGGGACGTGAAGCTTGAAACCGGGCTTGCCCTGGCCAGCCGGATTCGGCCCGACGAGCTTGCCCTCTTTCGAGTGCACCGAGATAGAGCCGACCAGTGCATTGGACCACAGGGTCTCAGCCCTTACACGTACTGGGACGAAGGCGACTAGTTTAGCGGCCTTGCCGACGGCATGCGTTTCGTCAGCTTCCGGAAAACCTGTGCACGCCTCAATATCGACTGGCTGGCAACCGGCCACCGTTGAATGAGCGGTCCGGCACTCGAGAAGCTCACCGACAGGGTTCTGACTATCGTTGACGCTCGGCAGGCAAACGCAATGCTAGGCGTGCACGAGCGCGACCTCTACCCCGTATTACTGCCGGACGCGCACCCCTGGTACATCCCTTGGCCGGGACACCTGCGTCCAAGTGCTGGAATCGGCGAGGTCCGCGTTCCCGGAATCGCCTTCGCAGCTCTTTACCTCATGGTCGCTACGTCGCCGACCATGGTCACCTGCTGCTCCAGCCATTCATCGGCACGGTCCTTTCTTCGACCGGTACGGCCCCTGGCCGGCGAGCTTTCTGGTACCAGGTCCCCCTGGATCCCCCACGACGCGGCAGTCCGCCATGTCGGCGACGAGTGAACATTTTCAGCGTTGACGCTCCATGGTAAGGATGGCTGCGGCGATGACGGTCATGCGGTTGGGGCTGCAGCAGGCCCGGCGGAAGATCTGCCAGGACTTCAGCCTTGCGATGCTTCGTTCGACCGGGGCCCGTGCCGCCGACAGGGCCCCGTTGATCGTTCGCTGGGTCGTGGTGAGGTCCCGGTTCGGGAGCCGTCCGATGGGTGTGGTCACCCAGAGGCCGGCCCCGATGTAGGCCCGGTCGGCGAGGACGGGGACGCCCTGGCGTTCGCAGATCCGGATGATGCGGTGGGTGCGGGCCGCGGTCAGGTCATGGGTGCGGCCGGGCAGCGCGGGCGAGATCCACAGCAGCTTGCCAGCGGGATCGGCGAGGACCTGCACGTTCACGCCGTGGCGGCGGTGCTTCTGCGAGAAGTCGGCCCGGCTGTCGCCGACGCGGTCGCACTCGGCGAGCGTCCCGTCGAGCAGGACGTAGTCCGGATCGGCCTCGCGCAGAACCCGCAGGAAGTCGGGCGCCCGGCCGGACAGGTGCCGGACGACTGCTGTGACGTAGGCGTGGGCGGTGCCGACGGATATGCCGAAGCCGGCGGCGATCTGCGCGAGCGTGTCGTGGCGGCGGAGGCAGACCAGGCCCACGAGAGCACGCTGGTGGGGCGGGAGCTCGCCGCGTCGGTCACCCTCACGGGTGACGATGAGCATGGATACCCACTCGACCAGAGCATGCGGCAGGTCGAGTGCGGCAGGATGGGGAACCAACAGGGCTCCTGTGCCGATGGGTTGAGACTTCGAACACCTCCCTCAACGGCACGGGAGCCCTGTGCGTTGCGGTCCTCATCCTGACGCGGCCTGGGTCACTCGATCAGTGGCCACTCTGAAAGAGCTCAGTGACTCCTTATCTCAACACCTCTCGAAGCGGAGCATCACCACATGAAACCATCTCTACTGATCTTTTCGTTAGTCGGGTGGGTCTGGTGGGTGGAGGGTGAGGCCGGTGTGGGTGAGGAAGGACCAGGGGCAACTGGGGGTTTTGGTTGACGAGGTGGATACCCTGTTCGGTGGCGTCGGCGACATCGGGGAGGTGGTCGCCGGCGAGGTTGGCGAGCTCGCGTTTCTTGAGCGAGGACCACAGCAGTTCCACCGGGTTGAGCTCAGGCGCGTAAGAGGCCCTAACACAATGAGGTGGATCGGTCCTGGTCGCCGTGTCCGGTCGTCGGGATCGGCGTTGTCCGGCCATGGGGGCTTCACCGTGGATCGTGTCGGATGACCTGTGGGAGCGGATCGAGCCGCTCCTGCCGAAGCGGGAGAGACGGTTCAGATACCCGGGCCGCAAGCCGGTCCCGGACCGGCAGGTGCTGTGCGGGATCCTGTTCGTGCTGCACACCAGCATCCAGTGGGAACACCTGCCCCAGGAGCTCGGCTTCGGGTCCGGCATGACGTGCTGGCGTCGACTGCGGGACTGGAACGAGGCCGGGGTCTGGCAGCAGCTGCATGAGGTGCTGCTGGCCGAGCTGAACGCCGCCGCCCGGCTTGACTGGTCACGGGCGGTCGTCGACTCCAGCCACGTCAGAGCGTTAAAAGGGGGCTCCAGATTGGCCCCTCGCCAGTCGACCGGGGACGGGCCGGCTCCAAACACCACCTGATCACCGACGGACACGGCACTCCGCTCGCCGTCATCCTCACCGGCGGCAACCGCAACGACGTCACCCAGCTCATGCCCCTGCTCGATGCCGTCCCACCCGTTCGGGGCAGGCCCGGGCGGCCCCGCCGCAAGCCGGAGTCGGTCTTCGCCGACCGCGGCTACGCCCACGACATCTACCGGACCAGGTCCGGGCCCGGTGGATCATCCCCGTCATCGCCCGCCGTGGCACAGCCCATGGCAGCGGCCTGGGCACCTACCGATGGGTGGTCGAGCGCACCTTCGCCTGGCTCCACGGCTTCAAACGACTTCGTGTCCGCTGGGAACGCCGAGCCGACATCCACGAAGCCTTCCTCAAGCTCGCGTGCTGCCTGATCACCCACCGCCAGGTGCTGTCCTTGGCCGGCCCGGCAAACTGATCGCATGAACCGAGACGCCCTGCAATCCGCACTCTCCCAGGATGGCTGCATCTCTGCACGCGCAGCTCTGGCCGAGCTGAAGGCAGGCGCGGACTTCGAGGTCTTCCTGAACCAAACGGCTTCTGCGCGACAGCTCTGGGACATCTGGTCCTGGCGGCACGAAGTCATGCTCGGCACAGGCGTCACACCTCGGCCCGGACTGGCCGAAGCCATCGCCAGACTCCAGGCCGCAGGAACAGCTCGGGTCTACATGGCAACCGTCACTGGATCGCAGAGACGTTTCACGATCTTCCTGTCGGAAGACCTCTCCCAGTGCGTCGCCTGCTGGTGACTACCTCATTGTGTTAGGGCCTCTAAGCGGGTAATCGCTCCAGGGTGAGCCAGTCCTGCTGGGTGCCCCAGGCCCGCATCGCCCGGCTCCAGTGAGCCGACAGGCCGTCCCAGACCAGGACCACCCGTTCACCGCGGTAGAACACCTTCACCTGCTCCAGGACCTCGATGAGGCCGGTGGTGTCGTAGCTGCCGGGCTTGAGGTGGAAGCACAACCGAGGGCCTCGGTCCGGGTCGGCGGCGTGGTAACCGAGGGCGCCGGCCATCGAGGCGCGTTTCCGGTTCAATCGGTGTCGCAGGAGCGGGGCGCGGTCCCGGGGCGGGTAGGTGCGGCGGATCTGCGGCAGCAGCGAGACTCCCGACTCGTCGAGGAAGACGATCCAGGCACGTGTGTTCACCGCCCCTTTTTGATCCGCGGCCATTCATGGGCGATCCAGCGGGCGATCTCCGATTCGTCCCTTTCGGCCGCCCGCCGCTCGGGCCGCTGCAGGCTCCATCCGAGCCGGCCGGTCAGCAGCCGCCACACTGACGCCTTCGACAGCGATACTTCAGTCACCCGCTCGACCACCAGGCCGACCCGTTCCAGGGTCCACAGATCGGCCTCGAAACCATGGCCCTGGGCGCCCTGCTCCAGCGCGATTTGGACCCGTTCGACCTGGGCATCGTCCAGCTTGGGCGGACGCCCGGTGGCCGGGCGCCAGCGCAACCCGTCGGCGCTGCCTTCCTCCCACACCCGCCTCCACCGCCGCACGCTCTCCTCGCTGACCCCCAGCATCCGCGCGATCTCAGCACTGGAACGTTCCTGATCGAACAGCTCGGCCGCATGCACACGCTGGGCCTCTGCCAACTGGGGCCGGGTCAAAGGAGGAACAACAGGCGAAGGCTTGAAAGGCACCGCATCAGGATCCCACCAACGAGGGCTGGCATACCCACGAAACTAACGAAAAAATCAGTAAGCTCCCGTTTCCCTCCTTGACGCTTCATGGCGGAGACCACCGTTTCAGAATTCGCGTTACGTGTTTGAGAGATGGTTTAAGTACGGGCCGAACTCTGAGGCCAGGGTCAGCCGCCCCAGCTTCTGGTATTCCCTCTGGATCGCGTGGATCAGCATCGGCATCGTCAGAGGGCCGGCTGCCTCAGCTGCCAAGTACGCCGCCGTCACCGCTATCGAGCGGATGTTGCCGCCTGAGAGTTCGAAGGACTCTGCGCAGAAGGCCAGGTCCAGGTCCGTGGCGCGGGGGAGGTTCGGGCCCAGGGTGCGGTCCCAGAGTTGGAGACGTTGGGGGGCGTCGGGGACCGGGAAGTCGACGATCAGGTCCAGGCGGCGGGTGAAGGCGTCGTCCAGGTTGGCTCGGAGGTTGGTGGCCAGGATGGCCAGGCCGTCGAAGGACTCCATGCGTTGCAGCAAGTACGCGGACTCTACGTTCGCGTAGCGGTCGTGGGCGTCCTTCACGTCCGAGCGTTTGCCGAAGACGGCGTCCGCCTCGTCGAAGAGGAGGACGCCGTTGACGCCTGCCGCTTCGGTGAAGATGCGCTCCAGGTTCTTTTCGGTTTCGCCTACGTACTTGTCGATCACCGTCGCCAGGTCGACCGTGTACAGGTCCAGGCCGAGGTCTGCGGCGATCACCTCCGCCGACATCGTCTTTCCTGTGCCCGAGTCGCCGGCGAAGAGGGCTGCCACGCCTCTGCCTCTGCCGCCGCCCGGGCGCATCGACCAGGTGCCCAGGACGTGGTCGCGGTGGCGGGCTCGGGCGGTCAGTTCGCGGAGTTGGGTTTCCGTGTCCGGGGGGAGGACCAGGTCGTTCCAGGTGACCGTGGGTTCTATGCGGCGGGCCAGGCGGTCGAGGCCCGCCGCGTTCTGGGCTCGGGCGCCCTGGCGGATGTGGTCGGCGGTGATCTTCGTCGTCTCCAGGCTCGCCTTCTGGGCCGCGGCCCTCGCCGAGCGGACGATCTGTTCTGGGGTCAGGAGGAAGGGGGCCAGGATGTCCTCCACCGGTAGCCCCACGTCCTCGGCCGCGGTCGCGCGCCACAGCTCCGCCCGCGCCTCCGGGCCCAGTCGCGGTGCGCGGACCAGGAGCGGGGGCGCCGTCGACCAGGCCGCGTCCCAGGGGAGCCGGCCCACCAGCAGCACCGGGACCGGGAGGTCCGTCACCGCGCGGAGGAGGCCCGGCCGCTCGCGGGCCACCGCGTCCACCGGTGCGCACACCAGGCCGGCGCTGGTCAGGCGGGCCTCGCGGAGGAGGCAGCGGATCGCCTCCGTCGGGGCCGGGTCCTCCGCCAGGCGGGACAGGTCCACGCCCAGGGTCCTGCGGCCCGCCGCTTCCAGTGCCGACGCCGCCAGGGCCGTACCCGCACCGCCCTGGTCCTCCTGGAGGTAGACCAGGGCGGTGTCCCCGGACGACGACAGGAAGCGGGCCAGCGCCTTCGGGTCGCCCACTCCTCGTACCGGCTCCCAGGGGGCTCGTACGTCGGCCAGGCGCGGGTCCGGGGTGTCGTCGCCCAGGAGGTACGCCGTCACCCGGTCCGGGACGCGCAGCGCTCGGCCGAGGAAGGGGCGGTCCCGGTCCTCCACCAGGAGCAGGCCGCCCGCGCGCAGCGGGGCCCGTTCGCCCAGTCTCGCCCTCGCCTCGCGGTCCGCGTGCGGCATGCCGCACAGGCCCAGGGCCAGGCCGGCCGAGGGGCGGCGGCGGGTCACGTCGTCGTTGAGGTAGCCGTAGAACGACTCGAAGCGGTCGTCCAGGTCGGGGAGCAGGGCGATCAGCAGGATGTCCACGTCCAGGGCGGACAGGCCGAAGTCCCTCGCCAGCGTCCCCAGCCGGGACGAGGAGGACGCCGGCGTCAGCGGCTCCGGAGGGGGGAAGGAGCGCGGGGCGTCGAGGAGGCGCTCCACAGCCTCCTCCGTCAGGTACAGGCCCCGGAAGGCGTCGTCCGGGTTCGGGTCCCCCTCCCGCCGCGCCTCCACCGCGCGGCGGATCCGGACCTCCATCTCCCGCGCCCTGGCGAGGAGTTCGGCGGTCATGAGCCCAGCCTGTCGCCGAAGCGGACCTCCAGGCCCTCCTCGCCGACCGGCGGGCCCGCCACGTACCGCGGCGACGCCGTCACCGGCACGCTCACCACCAGGTCCAGCGACGGCTTCAGCTCGCCGCCCAGCGCGCTCCACACGTCCGCGAACGACCGGTCCTCGGGCGGCGGGAGCGCGATCGTCAGCGGGACCGCCGCGCCGAGTTCCGCGAGGGTGCCGGTGAGCCGCGCCGGCGGGAGCGCGTCGTACCGCAGCAGGCACGCCAAGAGCGAGGAGAGGAGGCGGTGTTCGTCCTCCGGGCGCTTCGTCCAGGCCGTGATCAGGTACGAGAGTTTGAAGTAGCGCGGCGGGCGGCGGCGGGCGACGACCACGCCGCGCTCGTCGTACTCGTTGTGCAGGCCGCGCTCGCGCCGCCGCATGTCCTCGCGGATGTCGTACAGGTAGAGGTTCACCATCGGCGCGTTCACCTTCGCCGCCCACTCGCGCGTGGGCGCGTCGAAGACCACCGCCACCTGCCCGCCCTCCAGTACCTCCGCCCGGATGAGGGCGCGCAGCACGTCGTCGACCTCGTGGATCACCGGCCCGTCACCCCCGGCCCGCGAAGTCCGGTGGCTGGAGCGCGCGTTGGACGACGAGTACGGGTTCCTCCAGGCGCTCCAGCCGGGCGGCCTCCGCGCGCAGCGTGCGCGGGCCGATCCGGTCCTTCCGCAGCACCAGGACCTGCGTCTCGAAGCGGCCGTCTCGGCCCGTCGTCAGCGGGGCCGCGTCGGCGGTCAGGCCCGCCGACCAGACGAGCCGGACCCGCTCGCCGGGCGGGAAGTCCGTGCCGCGTACGGTCACGGGCTCGCCCGGCCGCACCACCCGCGGCGTGACCTCCAGCCGGGGCCGCAGGACGCGCAGTTCCGCCGTGGCCGTGTTGTCGGCCGGGTCGATGTCGTCGGGGCGGCCGCGCACGTCCACCCGGACCGTGCCGGACAGCGCCTCCGCGTAGCCGGCCGTCTGGGTGACCACCAGCCGGCCGCCGGCCGGGACGGAGCAGGGCGCGGCCGGCGTGCAGCGGTCGGTACGGGAGAGGGTGCGGCCCGGGCCGGAGGGCCAGCCCGCCCCGACGACGACGTTCCGCGCGGGGTCCGGGCCGGCGTTGGTGAGCGTGTAGCGGGCGACGACCGGCCGGCCCGTGTAGGAGCGCGCGGGGGAGAGGTCGACGGAGACGGCCAGGTCCGCCAGGGGCGGCGCGGGCAGCGGCGGTACGGGGCGCGGCAGGACGTGGAAGACGGCCGTGTCCGTCCCCGTGTTGCCGGCCCCGTCGGTGGCCGTGCAGGTCACGGTGGTGGTGCCCAGAGGGAAGACCGATCCCGGCGCCGGACCGCACGTCGGTGTCAGCGGGCCCTCCGTGGCGTCCACGGCGGTCGCCGTGTAGTCGATCCGGGCGCCGGCGTCGTCGACGGCGCGGACGGTGCGGTCGTCGATGGTGACGACCGGCGCGGACACGTCGTTGACCGTGATCGAGATCTGCTGCGCGTACCGCGGGTCGGCGGCGCCCGCCGCGATCGTCGCCGTGTCCGGGGACCGGGTCCCCAGCAGGAACTCCACGGTGCACGTGAGCGTCGAGCCCTGCGGCGCGTCCGGCGCGACCGCGATCGTCTCGGCGAAGGAGGCGGTGTCGCCGCTGACGACGTCGCGCACGGGCGGATCGAGGGTCACGGTCAGCCCGGGGGCGCAGGACTCCAGGCGGTGGCCGACCCGGGTGGGCAGATTGCCGAGCCCTTCGACGATCGCTTCGGCGACCCGGTCGGGGTCGATGCTGCTCAGCTTGCGGCCGCCGGTGGCCTCGATGATGCGGGTGGCCTGACCCGGGGTGGTGGGCGGATTCTCCTTGTAAGTGGGATCGCCCGCGTCACCGTTGCCGTCGAGGCCGTCGCCGACGTTGGTGTCCACCTCCACGCCGACGACCCGCGCGTTCTTGTCCTGGAGGGAGAAGATCGTGTCCTCGATGGTGTGGCCGTTGCTGGGGTTGTGGCTGGAGGCGTCGCTCACGAGCACCACGACCGGGCTGGAGTTCTCCCGGAAGACCGTCTTCCCGTCGGCGCCGTTCGCGATCTGCCACAGGCCGTTGATCCAGTCCTCGGACGGGCCCTTGCTGCCGTACCCCAGGCCCGTGCCGAGGGCGTTGACGCCGCGCTGCAACGCGTCCTCGTCCTGGGTGAGTTCGGCCTTGACGCTGAATCCGGCGTCGACGTCACCCACCTGGTCGCCGAAGGTGGCGACCGCGAAGCGCGCGTCCGGCTGCGCCGAACGCACGTTGTCGATGATGTCGGACAGACCCTCGCGGACGTCATCGATGGTGTCCGTCATGCTTCCGGTCCCGTCCACCAGCAGCACCACCTCCGGCATCGGCGGCACCACCGGCGTCCGGACCAGCTTGTCGACGGCGATCGACGCCCCGGGATCCAGCGCCCGCGTCACGCTCGCCGGTGTCACCGGCTCCTCCGGGGCCGGCACGGCCGACGCGGACACCGACGCCGGTACGACCCCGGCCGCGAGCAGCAGCAGGGCGAGCGGGGCCCGGGCGGACGTCCGGCGGCCGGGCCGCCGGGGCGCCGACGGCTCCGTACGCCCGGACGACTGGAACCAGCGCACGGCACAACCCCCTCGGCCTCACGTCGCTCGACGGGCCGAGGATGCCGCACCGGCCCGCCGTTGTCCTCCGGCTTCGAGTCACCTTCGGGGGAAGGGAATTCTGCCCTCGAGGGCAACGGATCAGATCAGCCCCTGCCGCATCGCGTACGCCACCGCGTGCGAGCGGTTGCGCAGTTGCAGCCGGGTGATGACCGCGTGCAGCACGTTCTTGATGGTGCGCTCGGAGTACGAGAGCTTCGCGGCGATGTCCGCCGTGTCGTAGCCCTCCGCCACCAGGCGCAGCACGTCCACCTCGCGCGCCGCGAGCCCCGTGAAGTGCAGTCCGCGCGGGCCGAGGACCTGGCCCTGGAGCCGGCCGACCTCCTCCAGGAGGCGTCCCACCAGGTCGGAGGGGAGGTGCCCGGCGCCCTTCGCGACCGTGCCGATGACGTGCACCAGGTGCTCCGGCGTCGCCTCCGCCCGCCGGATCACCCCGGCGACCCCGCACTCCGCCGCGCTCACCAGCTTCTGTTCGTCGATGTCCGTCGTCACGAGGACCGGGCGGGCGGTGCTGGTGCGCTTGATGTGGCGCAGCAGCCGCAGCACGTCCTCGTCGACCGTGTCCACCACCAGCACGACGACCTCGGGCGCCGGGTCGGCGGTCTCGCTCCATTCCGTCACGGTGATCTCGGGACGGGTCCGTAACTGACTCGTCACCCCGGCCTGCGAGATCGGGTCCTGCGCGCGCAGCGCGACGGCCGTACGTTCCATGCTCTGGCTCCCCCCGGGTGAGCGGTGGCCGACGCGGGTGACGCATGGGCCACATCGAAACCATCGAAGGCGTCAACAACGCCAGTCTCGTTGGTAGTTCGGCGGACGGGAGATGCCCTGACTGACCGTCATGAAAACTGAATCGTTGCTTCGGGCACTGAATCTGCCCGAAAGTGTTCCTTCTTTGCCGATGCCGTGGGGGAGACCGGACCCTACGGTGCGCCCATGAGTCTTACGGCAAGCCTCGACGCATCGTCCGTCACCGCCGTACCGGGCGAAGAGACGAGCCTCCCTCTTCAGGTGCGCAACTCCGGGACCACCGTGGAGGAGTACCGCTTCGAGGCGGCCGGCGCCTGTGCCGCCTGGACGACGGTGGAACCGGCGACCCTCTCCCTCTACCCCGGCAGCGCGGAGACCGTCTCCGTCGTCTTCCGGCCACCCCGTGACCCGTCCGTGCCCGCGGGCGAGACGCCCTTCGGGATACGCGTGGTCCCCACCAGCGACCACGCCGAACCCGTGGTCCCCGAGGGCCGGGTGACGGTCGCGCCGTTCACCGAGGTCACCGCCGAGCTGGTGCCCCGGGGCTCGCACGGCGTGTGGCGCGGGGCCCACAAGGTCGCCGTCGACAACCGGGGCAACGCCCCGCTCACCGTCGCGCTCGCCGCCCGCTCCGACACCGAACGGGCCCGGATCTCCTTCACCAGGCCCGAGTTGCGCATCGAACCGGGCCGCGCCGCCTTCACCGAACTGCGCGTCAGGCCCGGCAAGCGCCTGTGGCGCGGCACCCCGGTCGTCCACACCTTCCAGGCCGTCGTCGAGCCCCCCGCCCCCGAGGGCGACGAACCGGCCACGCCGCCGGTCGTGCTCGACGGCTCCTACCAGCAGGAAGCCGTCCTGCCGCGCTGGCTGCCCCGCGCCCTCGTCCTCGCCTGCGTCCTGGCCCTGATCCTGACCGGCTTCTGGTACGGGCTGCTCCGGCCGGCCGTGAAGTCGGCGGCCCGCGAGGCGATCACGCCCGAGGTCATCGCCTCCGCGACCACGGGCCCCGGCGCCGGCGGAGGCCAGTCGGGCGGACAGCCGGGCGGCGCCGGCGGCGCCTCGCCCGCCCCCGCGCCGACCCCGACCCCCACCCCGAGCGCCGAGCCCAGCGCCAAGACCACCCCCAAGCCGAAGCCCAAGCCCAAGCCCAGCGCCAAGCCGCTTCCGCCCGACGAGCCGACCAGCGCCCAGGTCCAGGTCAGGGACGGCGTCGGCGGCGGATCGAGCAGCGGTACGGCGCTGACCGTGCCGGCCGGGAAGGCCTTCCGGCTCACCGACATCGTGGTCCAGAACCCGCAGGGCGACGCGGGCACGGTGGTCGTCAGGATCGGCGAGAGCGCCCGCGCCCTGAGCCTCGCGCTCGAGAACTTCCGGGACTCCGACTACCACTTCGTCACCCCCGTCGTGGTGCCCGCCGGCGGCCGGGTCACCATGACCGTCACCTGCCGCAAGGTCGGCCGGCCGGTCAACGCCCCGGCCCCCGGCCGGTGCGCCGAGTCCCTCTTCCTCGGCGGCACGATGCAGAGCGTCAGGCCCTGAGGCCCGGCGACCGGCCCCGTAAGGACCTGGCCCCGGACCCGAAGGACCCGCCCCGGCCGCGTGGGCCCGGGACCGGACCCGCGGGCCCGCCTCGGCCCCGAGGCCCCGGGACCGGACCCGAGAGCCCGACCCGGACCCGAGGCCCCGTCCGCGAACGGCCGGATCCGCGACCGATCCGGCCTACGCGGGCGGGGCCTCTTCCTCCTCGGCGCCCGCCTCCTCCGCCCGCTGCACGAACGAGCCCTGGACGTCGGCGGGTTGCTCGTCCTCGTCCTCCGTCGCCGCCCGCTGCACGGAGGGCGCGGCGGCCGCCGGGGCCGCGGGAGCGGGCGCCGGCCCGGCGTCGGACAGGGGCGCGGGCTCGGCCATGACCCGCTCCGCGTTGGAGACGGCCTCCCGCTCGAAGCGGTCCGAAGGGTCGCTCACCCGGATCCCGCCGGGCGCCTCCGTGCCCTCGACGGGGCCGCTGCGCTGCTGGATCACATGGGTCAGCTCGTGCGCCAGCGTCGTCCGGCCCTGCGGCGACGCCGGGTCGTAGGCGTCCCGCTGGAACACGACGTCGTTGCCGACCGTGTACGCGTGCGCGCCGATGCCCTTGGCGGAGGCGTCCGCGGCGGCGTCGGTGTGGATCCGTACGTCGGAGAAGTCGGCGCCCATCCGGGCCTCCATGTCGCCGCGCGTCGCCGCGTCGAGCGGCTGCCCGCCGCCCGAGGCCAGCACGTCGTGCACCGGCGACCGCGCGCCCTCCTCGGCGGGGGACTCGGCCTCCGCGCTCCGGCTGCGCTGCACCATCGCGCCGACGGCCCCGTTGCCCACCGCCCGTTGGAGCGCCCCGAGCCCGGACGCCCCCACGACGTCGGTACGCCCGGCCGCCGCGGCCTCGAAGAGCCGCGCCGCACCGGGCCCGCCGTCCTGGGCCCTGCCGTCGCGGAGCCGGTCGTCCCCGGCGTGCTCGGACTCGTGCTCCTGGTGGTGTTCATGGTCGTGTCCGGACTCGTGCTCGTGCTCGTACGCGCTCATCGTCAGCTCCCCGAACGGTCCCCGAAGACGTCCTCCACGGAGGGCGCGACGGCCCCCGGCCCCAGCCTCCCCACCCGGCCGTGCCCCGTCCAGGCCGGGCCCCGGCCGCCGGGGGCAGGAAGCACTGCCCCTTCGCGCAGCCCCGCCCGACCGGGCCGGCACCGGCGTCCGGGGACGCGACCGGGGTGCGCCCGGGGCCGGGTCGGGCGGCGCGGGAGACGGACGGCGGTGAGCGGTCACACGGTGGTGCCCCCGTCGACGGAGAGACAGGACCCGGTGATTCCGGAGCCCGGGTGCGAGGCGAGGAGGAGGACCGCGGCGGCGACCTCTTCCGGACGGGTGAGGCGGCCGGTGGCGGTGCGGCCGGTGAAGTGCCGGATCAGGCCGGGGTAGTCGGTGCCCAGGACGCGTGCCGCCTTGGGGCCCTGCTGGACGACCCAGTCGGTCTCGACGGCGCCGGGGCAGACGCAGTTCGCGGTGATGCCGTACGGGCCCACCTCCTTGGCCAGGACCCGGGTGAGGCCGATGAGGGCGTGCTTGGCGGCGGCGTAGGCGCACAGACCGGGGTCGGGGTCCCGTCCCTCCATGGAGGAGATGTTGATGACGCGTCCCGAGCGCTGGGGGAGGAGATGGGTCAGGGCACGGCGGGTGGTGTAGAGCGCGGTGTCGAGGTTGAGGGCGAGGGTGCGGTGCCAGACGTCGTCGGTGATGTCGGCGACCGTGGCGAAGTCGGTCGCCCCGCCGACGTTGTTGACGACGATGTCGAGGCGTCCGTAGCGGTCCACGACGGTGTCGACGGCCCGTTCGGCGTCGGGGCGGCGGGTGGCGTCCGCGACGCACAGGGTGACGTCGTCCCCGGCGCCGAGCCGGGTGAGGGCCTTCCGCCCGTGCTCCTCGCCGCGGCCGGTGATGACGACCTGGGCGCCGTGGCGGTGGAGGGTGCCGGCGATGGCCAGGCCGATGCCGCGGGTGCCGCCGGTGACGAGCGCGGTCCTGCCGGTGAGGTCCATGGGGTCTCCCGATCCGGTGTGGGGTGCGGGTGGAGGTACGGGGGCGGGGTCGGTGTCGGACGGCGGTGGCGGAGGACGAGGGTGACGGTGTGCGGGAGGCCGGGCAGGCGCAGTGGTACGACGTGCCAGCCGCGCGGGGCGCGGTCCGCGCCGAGACGGACCACGGCCGGCCGGGGGTCGAGGGCGATCTCCACGTCGACCAGGGCGCGCAGCAGCGGCCAGCCGACGGCCTTGGCGACGGCCTCCTTCGCCGTCCACAGGGCGAGGAAGGCATCGCGCCGGCCGGGCGCGGGCCGGGCGGCCAGGGCGGCGCGCTCGGCGGGGCCGAGGGCGCAGGACAGGAGGGCGGGGGAGGGCGGCGAGGGGAGGTGTTCGATGTCGATTCCGATGGCGGTACGGGGATCGGCCCGGGCGATCAGGGCGGCGACGGTGACGGGGCCGCAGTGGGCCGCGGTGAGCCGCAGCGGGGGCAGGCCCTGGCCGGGGAGCGGGACGGGGCGGCCCAGGGGGTCGGCGGTGATGCGGAGGGCGTCGGCGTCCCGGTGGCAGTGCGCCGCGACGGCGTGCCGCAGCAGGGCCCGGCCACGCCCCCGGCCGGGTACGGCCGGACCGGACCGCCACCAGATGTCCACCGGGCCGGCCGCGGTGGGGACGCGCTGGTGCCGGGGGTCAGGCGGAGCCGGACGGATCATGGGCGGGTGCGGGTGCGGGTGCGGGTGCGGGTGCGGGTGCGGGGACGCGCACGTGGGCGAGGGCGGTCGCGCGCATGCCGGTGATCCGGGCGATGACACGCCCGTCCTCGGTGGTGGCGGTGCTGGTCGCGGTGGCGGGCGAGTGGTGCAGGCGGAGGCCGCCGGGATGGGCGGCGGCGAGGGCGTGGTCGTCGCCGGGTTCGTACAGGGTGACGCGTTCGATGTGGCGGGGCACGGGCACGGGGTGGCGGCCGTCGGGGCCCGGCTGGAGGGCCGGGGTGCGGGCGAGGCTGTCGAGGAGGGTGCAGGGGGTGCCGAGCCGGGGCAGCCCGGCGAGCTGCCGGAGGCCGGGACGCCAGCGGGCGGTGGTGCCCAGGGCGGTGGCGTGCCACGCGTCGGTGACGCGGAAGGCGCCGGTGAGCAGGACCGGTGAGGCGTCGGCGTAATAGGGGTCCCCGACCGGCCGGTGAGGGCCGGGGAGGGGGTGGTGGGGCGCGGGGACGAGGAGCGCACCGCCGAGCCGCACGGTCGCGCGGAAGTGCTCGCGGTCGCGGGCCAGGATCCGGCCGTCGGGAGCGGTGGTGTCGGAGCGGATCGTGACGGCGACGCCGACGGGGCCGGTGCCACCGGTGGCACCGGCGGCCCCGGTGTCGGTCCGGCGGGCCTCGACCCGGAACCGGGTCGGCCGGCCGTCGGCCCGGACGCGGACCCAGGCGCTGAAGGCGAGGTCGTCGACGCTGCGCACGGGCAGGTCGGGGACCAGCGTGCGGGCGGCCTGGACGGCGACGTCGGCGAGCACGACACCGGGCACGGTGGGCCTGCCGTCGACCAGGTGGTCGAGGAGGAAGCGGTGGCTGTCGAGGGCGAGGACGAGCTCCCAGGACGCGCGGTCGCGACCGTGCGCGGCCGGCGGCGGCAGCAGTCCCGGCAGGCCGGGCGCGGCCGGCGGGGCGCCGGGGGAGGCGGCCGGCGGCGTGGTGGCGCCGCGCGGGGCGAGCAGCCCGGGGAAGAGGAGGTCGAAGGAGCGGTGTTCGGCCTCGCCGACGAAGGTGACGAGCCGGTCCTCGCACCGCGGCCGTCGGCGCAGCTCGGCCAGGAAGTGGGCGACGCCCTCCGCGGTGGTCATGCGGGACAGACGGGCGGTGCGGGCGGTGTACGACTGGACGACCGCGCCGGAGCCGAGGCCGGTCTCGTCCCAGATGGTCCAGGCGATGGTGTACTCGCCCGGCGGGCCGGCGTGGGCCGCGCCGGACAGGAAGTCGTTGGCCGGGGAGTAGTCGCTCTCGCCGGGCAGGCCGGCGATCCCGGTGACGGACCCGAAGTTGCACCACAGGCGGGGGGCGAGGGCGCCGGTGAAGGCGGACCGCAGGTGGTGGTGGCCGTACAGCTTGACGTCGCGGACCCGCCGCATGCCGGGGAGGGTCTTGCGGGTGATGTCGCCGGGATGGTGCAGGCCCGCCCCGTTGACGAGCAGGTCGACGCGGCCCTCGCGGTCGCGGACGACGCCGGCCAGGTCGTGCACGGCCTTCGGGTCGGTGATGTCGCAGGTGTGGAAGTGGACCCGGTCCTCACCGCACAGCTCACGCAGCTCGCGGAGGGTCAGGGCCGACTCGCGGGCGTGCAGGAGCCGGTCGAAGGCCGCGTTGATCTCGCGTACCGGCCGGTCAGGGCGGCGGCCGCGTTCCTCGCCGATGTAGCGGGCGCGGGCGGCGGGCAGCGCCTCCTCGGCGGTGTCGAGCAGGGCGGCGGGGACGTCGTCGGGCCGGCCGGAGCCCACGAGGTGGACCCGGAGGGGAAGCCGGCGGGCGAGCGCCAGCAGGCACGCGGCGGTGATGCCGCGGGCCCCGCCCGTGGCCACGACCACGTCCCCCGGCGCGAGCGGAAGGACGTCGTCCTCCTCCGGCGGCGGCGCGTTCTCGGCGAGCCGCTGGACGTGTCGCGCGCCGCCGTGGTGGTGGACGACGGGCAGACCTTCGGCGGGGCGGGCCAGTTCGTCCTCCAGAGCGGCCAACGCGTCGGGGGCCGCGGTGGTGTCGTCGACCACCGCACGCACCGCGCAGCCGGTCAGCTCCCAGGCGAGGGACTTGACGAACCCGGTGAACAGGTGGGCGTGCGGGGCCGGATGCCCGTCGATGAACGGCGCCATCACGGCCACGGCGCAGCTGCCGCCCGCCACGAGCCGGTCCCGCGACTGCCGCACGGCCCAGAACGCGGCTTCCTGGAGCGCCAGGACGCCGGCGGCGGGCGGGTCCGGCCACCTGTGGTGACCGTGCAGGTCGGCGACGACCCGAAGGTGCGCGAACCCGTCCGGGCTCTCGGCCAGGACCGCGTCGACGGCCTCCTGCGGGTCCCGCGTGCCGTCCAGCGCCAGAAGGCGGCAGCCGGTGCCGGCCCGTACGACGGGGCGCAGCGCGGCCGCGTGCCGGGTGCCGGTGATGAGGAGGGTGCGGGCCGGCAGCGGGTGGGGCCGGGCCGTGCGGGTGCCGGACCGCCGCCAGCCGAGGGTGTGGCGGCGGGTCAGGAAGGGGGCGGGCGCGGTCACGGGGGCCCGGGTCGCCTTCGGCGCGGCCCGGGGCGGCGCCACGGGCGGGGGGACGGCGAGGCGGCGCAGGATGCCGACCAGGTCGTCGGAGCCCCGGTAGCTCCAGCCCGCGTGGGGCTCGGGCTCGACGGGCAACTCCGCGAGCAGGGCGTCGAGTTCACCCAGGACCGTCCAGCCGTTCCCGCCCGCGACGGACGCCCGGGTGAGCAGCAGGGCGAAGGCGCCCTCGGCCGGTGCCCCGGTCTCTTTCCCGGCGTCTTTCCCGGTCTCCCCTCCCGTTTCTTCCCCGGTCTCCCCTCCCGTTGCTTTCCCGGCGTCCTCCTCGGTCTCGCCGGTCCCGTGCAGACGGGAGAGCAGGGGGTCGCTGACGCCGTTGACGCCGATCACCAGGGCCAGATCCAGTTCGCCACGCCGCAGATGGGCGGCCGCGGCCCGCAGCGCGGTGCGGCCGGAGGTGAGGTCGGTGTCCAGGGTCATGGTCGGCCCGTGCAGGTCGTGCAGCGCCGCCACCCGGGCGGGAATCACGCTGGGCATCAGCCCCGCCAGGGTGTCCTCCCCCGGCTCGGTCCGCGCGCGCACCGAGTCCAGGAGGGCGGCGGTGGCCCGCCCGAGCGCCTCCGGGTCCAGTCCCGGCGGTACGGCACCTCGTACGGCCTCCGTCAGCGACGTGGCGTAACAGCGGAGGGTGACGTCGGGGGAGCGGGACGGGACGCCCGTATGGGCGGCGAAGACCCCGCACCTCTCCTCCAGGCCGTTCCACCACGGGGAGCCGTCGGGGCCGGTGAGCCCGGCCGCCGCCTGAAGGGCCATCAACTGGGCGCGGTCGACGGCCTCCACCGTACGCGCGGGCATGCGCACCTCGCTGAAGGGCGGCGCCGGGTAGCGGGGGCCGAACGAGCGCCGTTCGGCGGGCGGCAGCCCCGCGGCCAGACGACGGGCCACCTCCTGCGCGTCGGGCGTGCCGGGAAGGTGGGCCGACCAGGCCACGGCCACCACGGGGTCGTCGTCGAGGGCCTCGGGCAGGGAGGCGGGGGAGGGCTCCCCGGGGCGGGGGGCGTCCTGGATCAGCAGGTGGGCGTTGGTGCCGCCGAAGCCGAACGAGGACACCCCAACCGTCCGCGGCCGGTCGGCGGGACGGGGCCAGGGCACCGGCCCGGTCGGCACGCGCAGGTCCGGCGGTGGCGCCCCGTCAGGAGACTTGGGGGAGAGGGCTGAAGAGGGGGTGGAAGAAGGGGCGGGAGCAGGAGGGGGAGTGGAAGAGGGCCCGGCGGGGGCTCCGTAGGGGATCTGCGGCGGGATCACGCCGTGGGCGAGGGCCTGGAGCGCGTGGACGACGGAAGCCGCCCCGGCGGTCCAACCGGTGTGCCCGATCACCGACTTGTTCGACGTGCACCAGGCGTGCGGAAGCTGCCGGGCCGTCACCTCCCGCTCCACGCGGTCCCCGACGGGGGTCCCGGTGGCGTGCGCCACCACCCAGTCGATCTGCTCGGCCGTGACGCCGGACGAGGCGCGGGCGCGCGCCAACGCGCGTTCCTGGCCGGTGTGGTGGGGAGCGTGCACGGCGCGCCCGCGGCCGTCGGATGCCGCCCCGAACCCGGCGAGCACCCCCAGGACCCGGTCGCCGTCCGCGCGGGCCCGGTCCAGGCGCTTGAGGGCGACGAACCCCGCGCCGTCGGAGAACAGCACCCCGTCGGCGCCGCTGTCGAGCGCCCGCACCGTTCCCGTCCGGCTCAGACCGCCGAGCTGGGAGAAGAGCACGCTGTAGCGGGGCCCCAGGGAGAACACCCCGCCGCACAGGGCCACGTCGCACTCCCCGTCCAGCAGGGCGCGGGCTCCCAGGTCGAGGGCGTACAGCGAGGACGAGCAGGCGGTGTCGACGACCCGCACCGGCGTGCTCGCGGGCAGCAGCCGGGCGACCGCCCGGCGGACGGCGGCCCCCGGCAGGTGCAGCGCCAGGCGTCCGGCGCGGGGATAGCGCTCGCTCAGGAAGCTCCGCAGCCGTTCGCGGAGGTCCTCCCCGGCCGTGCCGGGCCAGTGCGCGGCGATCCCCTCGGCGGCGGCCTCGACGAGCAGGCTCTCCTCGACGTGCTGGGAACCCTCGCCCCACGCTCCGACGAAGCAGACGGCACGGGCCCCGGCGGAGGCCAGGTCGCGGGCGCCGCACTGGGCGAGGGCCGTGTGCGCCCAGGCCGTCAGGAAGTCCTCGCCGCCGGGCGGGGCCGGCCGGACGTAACCGGCGACGCGGCTGTAGGTGCGCTCCGGCGACGCCCGGGGGGACCAGAAGTGTTCGAGCGCGAACCGCTCCCGCGGCTCGTCGAACCGGGGAACCCCCTCCGCCAGCCGCTGCCACAGCATGTCCGGATCGTCCACGCCGGGCGCCACCAGCCCCGTGCCGACCACGGCCACGGTCCGGTCCTCGGCCCCGGACGCGGCACGCGCGGGACGAGGCCGTACGGGGGAGGGCGCGGGACCGGGACCGGGGCCCGGGCCGGGCGCCGAGGCCGGAGCGGGGGTCCTCACGGGCGGGGCGGCGGCTTTCGCGGGCGGGACCGGGGTCTCCGTCGTACGGGCTCCGCCGTCCGTCGTCCCGCCGGGGGCGCCGGCCGGGAGCACGGGGCGGGGGGTGAGCATGGCCCGGCCGACCGACAGGCCGCCGTCCGCCAGCAGGCACTGCCCGGAGATCCAGTGGGCCTGCGGCGAGGCCAGGAACGCCACCACCCGCGCCAGGTCCTCCTCGTCGCCCAGCCGGCCCAGGGGCGAGGCCGCCCGGCACGTGGCCCGGAGGCCGGCCGCGCCGGGGAACAGCGTCGCGGTGGGGTTGTCCAGCAACCCGGCGGAGGCGGTGTTGACCCGGATGCCCAGCGGGCCGAGATCGGCGGCCAGGTAGCGGGTCATCGCTTCCAGCGCGGCCTTGCACACCCCCACCAGCAGGTAGTTGTCCATGGCCAGGCCCGCGCCGATGGACGAGACGTTCACCATCGCCCCGCCCCCTCGGGCGGCCATGAGCGGCGCCGCCGCCAGGGCGCACCAGCGGGCCCCGTGGAGGTTGGTGTCCAGGGCCCGCTGCCACTCGACGTCGGTGAGGTCGTCGAAGGGGGCGAAGACCCCGCGTGCCGCGTTGTTGACGAGGATGTCCACCCCGCCGTGTTCGTCGGCGAGCGCCGCGAACATCGCGTCGACCTGGTCGCGCTTGGCGACGCTGGCCCGCAGGGCCCGGGCGCTCCCTCCGGCGCGGCGGATCGCGGCGACGGTGTCCTCGGCCGCTCGGGGCGAATGGAAGTGGTTGACGACCACGTGCGCGCCGCGCCGGGCGAGTTCACGGCTGATCGCCGCGCCCACGCCCTTGCCGCCGCCAGTCACGACCGCGACCTTCCCCTGGAGGTCGGGCGCCGCCGGGGGGACGGGACCGGAGAGCCCGCTCATGCCGTCGCCTCCGTCACCCGCGCGTCCCCGGAGGGCAGCGTGCTCAGGAGGCCGGCCAGCGCGTCGAGGGTCGTGTAGCTCGTCAGACGGGACCCTTCGGCCGGCAGGGCCCGTCCGTAGTGCGCGGCGGCCTGGGCGAACAGCTCCGTCTGCTTGATGGAATCCACTCCCAGATCGGCCTCCAGGTCCGCGTCCCGCGTCAGCACCTCGGGGGGATACCCCAGGGCGTCGGCGTACAGGGCGCGCAGCGTCTCCACGACACCCCGCCGGTCGGAGAGCACGTCCTCACCCACCGTGTCCCGCACCCCCACTGCCACGTCGGCCTCGGCCTCAACCTCGACGTCAGCCATGGCCTCGACTTCGACGTCAGCCTCGGCCTCGACCCAGGCCCCGGTCCTGGTACGGGCCGCGGGAACCCCCGGTACGACCCCGGCCAGGGCGTCGGCCACGGCCCGGCCCCCCGCCCGTCGCCGCAGCGGCGCGACGACGCGTACGCCGGGCACGGTCGCCGTCACGAGGTCACTGAGCACGCCGCGGGGCCCGCACTCCACGAAGACGTCCACCCCGTCCGCGTGCAGGGCGCGTACCGCGTCCGTGAACCGCGTGGGCCGGACCAGGTGGGCGGCGACCAGATCCGCCACCGCGTCCTCGTCCTCCAGCCGCCGGCCCAGGATCGCCGAGTGGAGGACGTGCCGGGCCGGGCCGGTGCGCAGCGCGGCCGCCCGCCGGGCGAAGTCGTCGGCCACCGCCGCCAGGCTCCGGTGGTGGAAGGCGTACGGGACCCTGAGCCTCGTGGCGCCGATGCCCAGCATCCCGGCCGCCGCCCGCACCCTCTCCAGCGGGTCCGCCGGACCGGACACCACGCACTGACGGGGGCTGTTGTCCGCGGCGAGGGTCACCTCCCACTCGCCCAGACCGTTCAGCAGCCCCGTGGCCCGGGTCGCCGACACCCCCAGCGCCACCATCCCGCCGGGTACCGGCGGGCACGCGGCGAACGCCTCGTCCCGGGCGGCGACCAGCGCCATCCCCTCCTCCAGGCCGTACACGCCGGAGGCGGCGAGTGCCACCAGCTCGCCGAAGCTGTGGCCGACCAGGACGCTCGGCCGTAATCCGTGACGTTCGGTCAGGATCCGGAACAAGGTGGTCTCCGCGGCGAACAGCGCCGCGTGCAGGTCGGCGGGGGAGCCGGCCACCAGGTCGGCCAGCGAGGGAGCCCGCTCGTCGAGCAGGAGACGGGAGGGGGCGGTCCGCCCCGCCCTGACCGCCGCCGCGTCCAGCACGCGAAGCGTTTCGCGGACCAGCGGCTCGTCATCGGCCAGCGGGGCGAGGGCACCGGGGAGGTAGGCGCCCTGTCCGGGGAACATGACAGCGCAGTCAGCCACAGCAACTCCTCCATGACGCGCGCGGACACACAGGATTCAGAGGCGGGCCACGGACAGCCGTGGGCACACGGAGACCCGGCGCGGCGGTCCGAGGGGCAGGGCCCCGGAGCGCGGGGCGCGGGACGGAGAAAGGACGACGTCGACCGGACGGCGCCGGCATCGTGGTTGCTTCCGGCGCGGCACCGGGCCCGGGACGCGGCCCGAACCCGGCGGGGCGGCGGGGGAACCGCCGCGTTGTCGGAGGGTGAGGGGGGGCTTCTCCTCGTACCCGTACATCATCTCGTCGTCCGATATCACCTGTCACCACCCAAACAGACGACATGGGGCGCACCAGTTCGAGCCTGCTCCGCCGGCCATCCCGGGCAGGCATCCCGAGGGCCGCCGCGCCCTCACGATCTGTCCGCCGGCCCTCACGGGCGGTGCGCGATCCGTCAGACTGGACCGATGCGTACCAAGACCACCACCGCCCTCGTCGCGGGCGCCGCACTCCTGCTCACCCTCACCGCGTGCGAGGAGGACGGCAGGACCGGCGCGGACAAGCCGGGTGACGCCCGGCCCGCCGCACCGCCCACGACCACCCCGCCCCGAAGCACTCCGGGCGAGGCGGAGGAGGGCACCCTGCCGGACATGACCGGCAAGGGCCTCCAGTCCGCGCAGGACCAGGCACAGGCCGCCGGCTTCCACGACCTGCGCTCCCACGACGCCCTCGGCCGCGGCCGCGTGCAGGCTCTCGACCGGAACTGGAAGGTCTGCGGCCAGACCCCCGCCGCGGGCGTGCACCCCACCGACGTCAGGATCGACTTCGCGGCGGTCAAGCTCGAAGAGGAGTGCCCGGCCGAGGACCAGGGGGCGGCCCGCCCGGAGACCGCCACCACCATGCCCGACTTCACCGGCAAGTCCGTCAAGGTCGCCCGGCAGGCCCTCGACCCCTCCACCGGCCTCCTGGTCACCGACGCCTCCTCCCGGGGGCGCGTGGTCCTCGTGGAGTCCAACTGGCAGGTCTGCACCCAGAAGCCCGCCGCGGGCACCCCGCTCGACGGCCGTCCCGTCACCTTGACCGCGGTGAAGTTCGGCGAAGCCTGCTGACCCCCCGACACCCCCTGCCGCCGGCCCGGACCAGTACCCGACGGCCTCCCGGAGGAGCAGCACGGTGCCGGGCCCCGGGCGCGGTTCCGCGTGGAGGACGAGCAGGCTGTTGAGGGCGCCGGGCCGGTCGCGGTGTCGCCGTCGAGCAGGAGCGCCCCGGGAAACCGCGGCGACCGGCACCGGCCCACCTGCCCCGGGCCCCGGCCGGCTCCGCGTCCGCAGGGGCCCGGGGCGGGCCGTAGGCTGCTGCCATGCTGTTGATCCACGACGGGGAGACCACCGCCGACGCGTCCGTCCCGCGCACCGGCGGCGTGCCGCTCGTCCCCGACGGCTTCGTCTGGCCCCTGTGCCGCGAGTGCGACGGGGCCATGCAGTTCCTCGCCCACCTGCCGCTGCCGTTCGGCACGGTGGCGGTCTTCTTCTGCCAGAACGACCCGGGCATGTGCGACGACTGGGACGCCACCGGCGGAGCCAACGCCGCTTACCTCTTCGCCGGGGAGGGGCTGTCCCCGGCCGCCGTGCCGGCCGAGGGCGAGACGGCTCTCGGCGCGGTCACCGCGCTGCGCCCCCACCCCGAGGACGCGTCCGCCCCCGGGCCGGTGCTCGGCCGCCTGGGCGGCGAGCCGGACTGGATCCAGGCGGACGAGACGCCCGCCTGCCCTTCCTGCACCGCCCGCATGGCGTTCACCGCGGAGCTGGAGGAAGGGGCCGACTTCGCCACCGCGGCGAACTTCGGCAGCGGGGGCCGAGGCTACGTCTTCACCTGTGAGCCGTGCGGCGAGGCCGCGTTCCTCTGGCAGTGCTGACCGCGGCGGTCCCGGCCTGATCAGCGGCCCCGGCGGGCGTTGAGCCGGGCGGCCTGGCGCGTCAGGTGGTCGCGTTCGGCGAGGTCGGGGGCCTTGTGGGCCGCCTCGGCGTACAGGCGTGCCGCTGTCGCGAGGTCGCCGTCGCGTTCGTGGAGGTACGCCGCCACCGCGGTGTGGCGGGGGAGCGAGGCGTCCAGCGCCGCGAGCGCCGCCAGGCCGGCCCGCGGCCCGTCGGCCTCCCCGACGGCGACCGCCCGGTTGAGCCGGACGACCGGGCTGTCGGTCAGGCGCGCGAGCTCGTCGTACCACTCGACGATCTGCACCCAGTCGGTCTCCTCGGCGGTGGGCGCGTCGGCGTGGAGGGCCGCGACGGCGGCCTGGGCCTGGAACTCGCCCAGCCGGTCGCGGGCGAGGGCCGCCTGCAGGATCCCGGTCCCCTCGGCGATCATGGCGGCGTCCCACCGTCCGCGGTCCTGCTCGGCGAGCGGCACCAGACTGCCGTCGGGCCTGGTCCGGGCGGCCCGCCGCGCGTGGTGGAGCAGCATGAGGGCGAGCAGCCCGGCCACCTCGGGGTGGTCGACGCGGGCCGCGAGCTGCCGGGTGAGCCGGATGGCCTCGGCGGCGAGGTCGACGTCCCCAGAGTACCCCTCGTTGAAGACGAGGTAGAGGACGCGCAGCACGGTGGAGACGTCGCCGGACCGGCCGGGGTCCCCCGGGCCTCCCGGCCTTCCCCGGTCCCCCCGCTTCCCGCCGGCGGGGTGGCCCATGGCGTCGGAGACGGTGCGCTTGGCCCGGCTGATGCGCTGTGCCATGGTCGCCTCGGGCACCAGGTAGGCCTGGGCGATCTGGCGGGTGGTGAGCCCGCCGACGGCACGCAGCGTGAGCGCGACCGCCGAGGCCGGGGTCAGCGACGGGTGGGCGCACAGGAAGTACAGCTGGAGCGTGTCGTCCACCGCGGGCACGGGCCCGGGCGCCGGTTCCTCCTCGACGCGGTCCTCGCGCCGGCGGCGGGCGGCGTCGGCCCGGGTCGCGTCGAGGAACTTGCGCCAGGCCACGGTGACGAGCCAGCCCTTGGGATCCTGCGGCGGATCGGCCGGCCAGACCCGGAGCGCCTCCACCAGGGCGTCCTGCACGGCGTCCTCGGCCGCCGCGAAGTCGGCTCCGCGGCGGACGAGGACGGTGAGCACGCTCGGGATGAGGCTCCTGAGCAGGACCTCGTCCATCCGGGACGTCACTCCGTGATGGTGAGCGGCGCGGACAGGAAGGGACGCACCTCCAGCCACTCGTGGATCGGCCTGCCGCCCGCCCCCGGCGCGGCCGACAGCTCCCCGGCCAGTTCGACGGCGCGCTCGTAGCTGTCGACGTCGATGACCATCCAGCCGGCGATGAGGTCCTTGGTCTCCGCGAACGGTCCGTCGGTGACCGGCGGGCGCCCCTCGCCGTCGTACCGCACCCACGCCCCCTCGGGGGCGAGCGCCTGGCCGTCGACGAACTCGCCGGTCTTCTCCAGTCGCGCCGCGAAGTCGTTCATGTACTGCATGTGAGCCGAGATCTCCTCCGGGCTCCACCGGTCCATCGGCACGTCGTTCACCGGGGCCGGGGCGCCGCGGTAGTGCTTCAGCAGCAGGTACTTGGCCATCGTCGTTCTCCTCGGTCCGTGTGCGACCCATTCTGGTCGCGCTCACCCCGGGGACGGAGCCGGACACGGGTTCTCGACATCACCGCCGGACTTTCTTCGAGCATTCCCGCGCGGCGCCGGAGAGGGGCCGGCCGCGACCGGCCCGGCGAGGGGCGTCAGCGCGGCTTCCAGGGACGGAGCTTCTCGGGGTTGAGCACGGCCCAGATCCGCCGGATCCGGCCGTCCGCGATGTCGAAGGCGTAGACGGACAGGACGGCGCCGTCCAGGTGGGCCGCCAGGCCCGGCTGCCCGTTGACCGTGCACTCCCGGATCGCCAGCCGGCCGGGGAGGGTCCGGGCGGCGAAGAAGCGGGCGACGGCCCCGGCGCCCTCGATCGGACGGAGCGCGGCGGTGACGAGTCCGCCGCCGTCACCGACGGCGACGGCACCGGGGTCGAGGAGGCCGATGAGGGCCCGGATGTCCTTGGCCTCCCACGCCTGCTTGAACTCCCGGACGACACGGGCCCGTTGGGCCGTCGGCGACAAGGGGGCCCGGGAGGCGCCGACGCGGCGGCGGGCCGAGGACGCCAGCTGACGGCAGGCCGCCGGGGTGCGGCCGACGATGTCGGCCACTTCGCCGAAGGGGTAGCGGAAGACGTCGTGGAGGACGAACGCCACCCGTTCCGCCGGGGTCATCGATTCGAGCACGACGAGGAAGGCCATGCCGACCGACTCGTCGAGCGTGACGCGGTCGGCCGGGTCGGCCGTGCCGTCGTCCGCCGCGCCGGCGGGCCACTCGGCGCGCGCGGGCAGCGGCTCGGGGACCCATTCCCCCACGTAACGCTCCCGCCGGACCCGTGCCGAGCGGAGCACGTCGAGACAGACCCGGCCGGCGACCTTGGTCAGCCACCCGCCGGGGGACGCCACCGCCTCCCGCTGCGACCGGGGCAACGCGTACCAGCGGGCGTACGTCTCCTGCACGACGTCCTCGGCCTCGGCCAGGGAGCCCAGCATCCGGTAGGCGAGGTTGATCAGCCGGCGGCGTTCGCCGGTGACCTCGTCCGGCACCGGCCGGCGGTCTTCGCCGGAGGCCCCGCCCGGGCTCGGATCGAGCCGGCCGTCCCCGGGTGCGGTCGAAGCGGTCGTCATGGTCGCGCGGCTCCCTCGCTCGGATCGTCCCTCACCCGTACGACGGGACAGCGCCCCGGAATGTGACGTCGGCGCGGTACGGGCCCGGGGCCCCGGCCCCGCCTCACATTCCGTCCGGCCGTCCCGTCGTACCCGGCGACGGAGCGCGACGGCACGGAACCGGGCGGAGGCCCACCGGCCCACCGGCCCGCGGACGCCGCCGGCACCCCCCGTCCAGCCGAACGCACCACACCCTCACCACCACCGAAGGGGTACGCGATGACCACCGACGAGACCGGGATCCGGACGTTCCTGGAGAGCCGCGCCGCCGCCCAGCAGGCCAAGGACATCGACCGGCTCATGTCCTTCTACGCCGCCGACGCCGTCTACTACGACGTCGTCCCTCCGCTGCGGTTCACCGGCACCGACGAGATCCGCCGCAACTTCCTGCGCTGGTTCGACGGTTACGTCGGACCCATCGGCCTGGAGACGCACGACCTCACCCTCGCGGCCGACGGGGACACTGCCTTCGCGCACATGCTCCACCTGGACTCGGGAGAGCGGAAGGGCGGGCTCCAGGCGTCGATCTGGGTCCGGGAGAGCGTCTGCCTCCGGCGGACGGACGGAACGTGGAGGATCACGCACGAGCACGTCTCGATCCCGGTCGACCCGGCGACCATGCGGGTCTGGCTCCCCTCCGACAAGGACCAGCCCGCCTGATCCCCGCCGACGGGGCACCCCGCCGCCGCCCCCGTATCCCGGTCGACTCCCGGGGCGCGGGGGCGGGGCGGCCGGGGAGGTCGCCGCGTCCTTGTCCGTGACGACCCTGAGGACACCACACCGTGAGCGAACGCGTCATCGCACCCAAGAGCCGGGGCTTCCTGTTCCTCGACTCCCACCCCGCCGGCTGCCGACGGTCGGTGGAAGAGATGTGGCGGGCCGTTCCGGCCCCCGCCCCCGCTCCGGTCCCCGCCGGAGGCGAAGGCCCGGTGGCCCTGGTCATCGGCTCGTCCGCCGGGTACGGCCTGGCCGCCACGATCGCGGGCCTGGCCCGAGCCGGCATCCGCGGCATCGGGGTGTGCTTCGAGAAGGCGCCCGCCCGGCGTACCGGCACCGCCGGCTGGTACCGCACCGCCGCCACCGCCCGGCTCGCCCGGCGGCACGGGCGGGACATGGTCTTCCTCGACGGCGACGCGTTCGGCGACACCGTGAAGGAACAGGTCGCCGACCTCCTCGCCGAACGCTTCGGAGGACGGCTCGACTTCCTGGTCTACTCGGTGGCCGCGCCCCGCCGCACCGACCCCGACACCGGCGACGTGTACGCCTCGGTCCTCAAGCCGATCGGCTCGCCGTACACCACCAAGACCCTCGTCTTCGACGAGGACGGCGCCCCGGAGGTGAAGGAGGTCACCACCGCGGCGTCCTCGATGACGCCGTGGTGCCCCCCGATCTGCCAACTGGTCGAGCTGTGGGACCGGTTGACCGGAGTCCGCCCCCTCTACGGCTTCTCCGTCCCCGGCGTCGACCACGCCGCCGCCGTCGAGACCGACGTCCCCTGGCCCGAGCCCACCGCCTGACCCCCGCCCGGCCCCGGCCTGACCCGGTTCCGGCCTGACCCCGCTCCGGCCTCGGCCCGGCCTCGGCCCGGCCCCCGGGGCGGTCGTCGTCCCGGGGGCCGGACACCGCCCCCTCACGCTGTTTTTGCAGACTCTGCATTTTTTCGTAGCATGCACGTATGGCAGAGGGGGTGCCCGCCCGGGGCGGGCTCAGGGAACGCAAGAAGAAGGCGACACGTGCCGCCCTCGTGGAGGCGGCCGTACGACTGGCGGCCGAGCACGGGGTCGAGCACGTCACCGTCGACGCCATCAGCGCGGCGGCGGGGGTGTCCACGCGTACGTTCTTCAACTACTTCGACTCCCGCGACGAGGTCTTCGTGATGGTCGGCGCGGACTCGGGCGTACGCGTCCGACAGGCCGTCCTCGCGGCCCCGCCCGCCCTGTCCCCGCTGGACGTGCTGCGCGAGGCCCTGGCCGCGGAGCTGGAAGAGGTCGAGCAGCAGCAGGAACTGTGGCGGCTGCACGCCGAGGTCCTCGGCAGGAACCCGCAACTGCTCGCGCGGACCCTCGGGGCCCGCATGAGCGACGAACTGCTCCTCGCCGAGACGATCGCCGAGCGCATCGGCGCGGGCTCGCCGCTCTTCGACGGGGACCGTCCCGCCCCCGCGTCACCGGAGGAACAGGACCGCAGGCGCGCCCTGACCCTGTACCCCCGGCTCCTGGCCGCCGTCGGCAGCACCGCCGTCCGCGTCGCGTTCGAGCACTGGTGCGTGCGCCAGGCCGAGGTCACCTTCGCCGAGGTCTTCCGGGAGACGTTCGCGCACCTCGCCGCGGGCTTCCCCGAACCCCCCGTCCCGGACGAGCACGGCCACTGAGCGGATCCCCTCCGCGGCGCCGCCGCCGCTCGTGCGCGGCCGGTCCGGCATGGCCGGCCCAGCGAACCGCGACCCACGAACCACGATCCACGAACCACTGAAAGAGATGTCGTGAACTCAACAGCGGCGCCGGTCGAGGCGCCACCGACCGCCATGTCGGACCGTCAGATACTCCAGGCCATGTCCGGACTGATGGCGGGCATGTTCGTCTCCATCCTGGCCGGCACCGTGGTCGCCAACGCCCTGCCCAGGATCATCGCCGACCTGGGGGCGAGCCAGTCCTCGTACACCTGGGTCGTCACCGCCGAGCTGCTGGCCATGACGGCGACGGTGCCGCTCTGGGGCAAGCTGGCCGACCTCTACAACCAGAAGCTGCTCCTGCAGGCCTCCCTCGGCCTGTTCGTGGTCGGCTCGCTGCTGGCCGGCTTCTCCCAGGACGTCGGGCTGCTGATCTTCAGCCGGGTCGCCCAGGGCATCGGCGCCGGCGGCCTCACCGCCCTCGCCCAGGTCGTGATGGCGGCGATCATCCCGCCCCGCAGGCTCGGCAAGTACGCCGGCATCTTCGGGGCCGTCTTCGCCATCGGCACCGTCGCCGGACCCCTCATCGGCGGCGTCCTGGTCGACACCTCCTGGCTGGGCTGGCGCTGGTGCTTCTTCATCGGCGTCCCCTTCGCCCTCCTCGCCATCGCACTGCTCCAGCGCACCCTGAAGCTGCCCACCGTGCGGCGCGAGGCGAAGATCGACTACCTGGGCGCCTTCCTGATCGTGGCCGGCGTCTGCGCGATCCTCATCTGGGTCTCGCTGGCCGGCAACAGCTTCGACTGGGCCTCCTGGCAGACCGCGGCCCTGACCGGCGGCGGACTGGTGCTGCTCGTCGCGGCCGTCCTCGTCGAGGCCCGCGTGCCCGAGCCGATCATCCCGCTCGGCATCTTCCGCAACCGCACGGTGGCGCTCACCACCGTCGCCAGCCTCTTCGTCGGCCTGGCCATGTTCGGCGGCACCGTCTTCCTCTCCCAGTACTTCCAGATCTCGCTCGGCAAGTCCCCGACGGTCGCGGGCCTCATGAGCCTGCCGATGATCCTCGGCCTCCTGGTCTCCTCCACCGTCGCCGGGCAGATCATCAGCAGGACCGGCCGGTGGAAGGTCTACCTCATCGCCGGCGGCATCCTGATGACGGCCGGCCTCGGCCTCCTGTCCACGATCGGCGCCGACACCCACTTCGGCCTGCTCAGCCTCTACATGGCCGTCATGGGCGTCGGCGTCGGCATGCTGATGCAGAACCTCGTGCTGGCCGCGCAGAACGACGTCCAGGCAACCGAACTGGGCGCCGCGACCTCCGTCCTGTCCTTCTTCCGGAGCCTGGGCGGCACCATCGGCACCAGCGTCCTCGGCGCGATCCTCGCCAACCGCGTGGCCACGGAGCTGACCGAGGGCTTCAGCGAAGCGGGCCTCGCCGAGGGCGGCGGAGCCCCCGCCGGGCACGGCGCGCTGCCGGACATGACGACCCTGCCCGCCCCGATCCGGGAGATCGTGGAGCACGCCTACGGCGTCGCCACCGGCGAACTCTTCCTCGTCGCCACCCCGTTCGCGCTCCTCGCCGTCATCGCCGTCCTCTTCGTCAAGGAGAAGCCGCTGAAGACCACCAGCGGCATGGAACGGCTCGCCGAGGAGTCCGCCGCCGACCGGAACGGCGAGAGCGGACCGGCCCGCGCGGCCGCCGACGCGTCGGCCTAGCACGCCGGGACCGACCGGGGAACCGGGCGGCGGGCACCCGTACACGGCCCGCCGCCTGTCGTCCGCCGTTCGCCCCTCCCCGCCGCCCGCCCCCACCGTCCACGGCCCGCCGGATCAGGGCAGCTTCGGCGAGGTCCAGGCGTGGTGCCGGAGGATCATGCGGAGGGCGAGCGGGGAGGGCGTCAGCCGCATCGCCGTGTTGCGCAGCGCCACGGCCAGGGGGTGGGAGAGCTGGTGGCCCATCCGCCCGGCCTGCCGGGCGGCCAGCGCGACGGCCTGGCTGCGGGGCCGGCGCTCCGCGTCGTACCGGGCGAGCCCGGCTTCGACGGTGGCCTCCGTGGCGAGCGCGGCGGCCAGGGTGACCGCGTCCTCCAGTGCCTGGCAGGCGCCCTGCCCGAGGTTGGGGGTCATCGCGTGGGCCGCGTCGCCGAGCAGCGCCACCCGGCCGACCACGTACGAGGGCAGCGGCGCGCGGAGCTCGTTCACGTCGTGGTGCAGCACCGCCCCGGGCCGGGTGGCGTCGAGCAGGGCGGGGACCGGGTCGTGCCAGTCGCGGAAGCGCCGGCGCAGTTCGGCCAGCGGGTCGGCGAACCGGGTGCGGGCGGGCAGGCGGAGGACGGCGTGCCACTCGGCCCGTCCGTCCCGGAAGGCGATGTGCCCGAACTCGGCGCCGTGCCCCCAGGTCAGCTCGAAGTCCGTGCGCAGCTCGATCGGCCGCTCGGTGATGCCGCGCAGCACCGTGGAGCCGCTGTAGACCGGGCCGGGGTGGTCCGGGAAGAGCCGGCCGCGCACCGCGCTGCCGATGCCGTCGGCCGCCACCACCAGATCGGCGTCCAGGACCGCGTCGCCGCAGTCGACGCGCGCCGTCCCGGGGCCGGTCCGCTCCACGGAGACCGCCTCCGCGCCGATCAGCAGCGCCTCGGCGGGCAGCGCCTCGCGCAGCAGCCGGTGCAGGGTGGAGCGGGGGATGCCCATGATCGGCGTGCCCACCGCCCGCTCCAGCGCCGAGCCGTCCATCCGGGCCAGCCAGCCGCCCCCGGGCGTGCGGGTGCCGCCGTCGTACTGCCCCCGCGAGGCGCTCCGCACCGCCTCGCCGACACCGAGCTCGTCCAGGGCCCGCAGCCCGTTGGCGGCCAGGGAGATGCCCGCGCCCGCGTCGTCGAGCGAGGCCGCGCGCTCGACGACCCGGACGTCCCAGCCGATGCGGCGCAGACCGATCGCGGCGGCCAGCCCCCCGATGCCGCCTCCGACCACCACTGCCGTGCCGCCCATGACGCAACCCCTTTCCTTCTACATCTGTAGAAGATGACCCTAGCGGAGCCTCTACGGGTGTAGAAAGGGGCCATGGCTTCGGATCGTCGCACCCACCTCGCGGACGCGGCCCTCGACGTGCTCGCCGACGAAGGGATCCGCGGTCTGACCCACCGCGCGGTCGACCGCCGGGCAGCCCTCCCGCCCGGCACCACTTCGGCCTACTTCCGCACCCGCGCCGCGCTGCTCACCGCACTCGTCACGCGCCTGGTCCACCTCGACCAGGCGGAACTCCGGACGACGGCCGAACGGCTCCCGCCCCTCCGCACCGCCGGGGAACTGGTGGACGGCCTCGAACTGCTCACCCGCGAGCGGCTCACCGGAGAAGGCCGCCGCCGCTCGCTCGCCCGCTGCGCCTGCGCCGTCGAGAGCGTCCGCGACCCCGAACTGCGCGAGATCCTCGTCCCCCGCGAGAACCCCGGCCGCGAGGCCGTCCGGCTGTTCCTGGACGCCCACGGCGTGACGGACGTCGAGCAGCGCACCGACACCCTCCTGGCCTGTGTCGACGGACTGGTCTTCGACCGCCTGGTCACCGGCGGCGAGGTCCCCCGCGAGGCCCTCGAAGGACTGGTCGCCGCGGCCCTCCGCCAGGAGGGGCCGTCACGTGCCCCGCGCCGGCCCCGGCCCGAAGGAGGAAGGCCGCCCGCCGCGGCCCCGACCGAGTGACCGCTCGCCCCACGGCGGCATGTCAGTGGTCGCTCCTACGCTCCTGACCGTGAACATCGACGACCTCGCGTGGCAGGCGAGCAAGAACCGCGGCATCTCCCCGAAGAGAACGGCCCTCCTGCTGGAGCACGGTCACCTGGACCTGGTGATCCGGGCGGCGGCGGAGCGCGGCGAGTGGTTCTGCGCGGAGCGCGCGGCGCGAGAGCTCTGCCGGTCGGGCGCGTTCGGGCGAGCCCTGGAAGTGATGGAGCCGTTCGCCGCGACCGGGTGGCGGACGGCCCTGTGGGCGAAGGCGGAGATCCTGCTGCGGGCGGGCCGGGTCGACGAGGCCCTGGACCTGGTGTGCCCGGACGAGGAGGGCCGCGCCTCACCGGCCGTGTGCCGTGACTTCGCCGAGCTGCTCGCCGGGGCAGGACGCGTGGACGAGGCCGTCGACCTCCTCGTCCCGCACCTCGGCGCGTCGTGGATCCGGACGGCCCTGGTGGAGATCACCGAAGGCGAGGACCGCGACGAGCGGGTGCTGGAGCTGCTCGCCCCGGACGCCGAAGCCGCACGACGGGCCCGCGACGAGGGCCGCTGGGACTACTCCCGCTCGGACGCGCAGGAGCTCCGGGCCCGGGTGCTGGAGCGCGCGGGCCGGGTCGACGAGGCGATCCGGATCCTCGCCGAGGACGTGGCCGAGCGCCGTTTCCTCCCGGGGAACGCCCTCACCGCCTACGCCGGACTGCTGGCGCGCCACGGCCGTCTCGACGAGTTGCGCGCGCTGGCCGCCGGACAGGACGCGCGCACCCTCCTGCACGTCTACGCCGACGCCCTGCGGGACCACGGCCGGGCCGAGGAGGCCGAGACGGTGATGCGCGAGGCGCTCGCCGCCGACGACTGGGTCGGCCACCGGGCCTGGCTCTCCTCTGCCCTGCTGGAGGACGGCCGGCTGGACGACGCGATCACCGTGGCCGAACCCGGCTTCAGCTGGTACGACTGCTCCAACCTTCTGGCCCCGCTCGTGTACCCCCTCCTCGACCGGCCCGCGGAACTGCTCCGCCTCCTGGAGCACCCCCTCACCGTGCCCCACCACGGCCACGAGGAGTTCCAGCACTGGTGGCGGGCCTACGCCCTCGCCGGCCTCGGCCGGGCCGAGGAGGCGATCGCCGTGATCGAAGCCCACCCGGATCCGTGGACCGACCCCCGCGTCGTCAGGGCCGGCCTCCTCGGCACCGCCGGCCACCTCGCTGCCGCCGCCGCTGAACTGCGGGACCTCGACATGCTCACGGCACGCGAGGAACTGTTCGAGATCCTGGTCCTGCAAGGCCGAGCGGCCGAGGCCATCGCCACCCACCCCACCGTCGCCGAACAGCGAGCCGCCGAAGCGAAGCACGAACCCGTTCCGCTCCGCGAGGACGGCTACTCCCTGGAGCCGCCCTTCTAGGGCGGCCCCGCCACGCCACGGCCGTCGGTTCTTCCACGGCGACCCCTTCGATCAGATCGCCGAGACCCTACGGCAACGCACCGACGACCAGCCCGGCGGAGCCGGAGGAGGTCTGTCGGCCCGGCCCGGTTCAGTAGCGGTGGCCGGGCCAGTGCGGATCCTCCCAACGGGCGGGCCCGGTGAGGCCGACGAGCCGTACGCGGTGGAGCAACTCCTCGGGGGCCCCGTGGGTTCGAAGCCGCGCGGGGGCGTGACGCGCCAGCCAGGCCGCGAGTTCGGTACGCAGGGCGTCCTCGTCGTCCCAGGTGTCCCAGGGGAGTCGATCCCCCAGCAGGTCGTACTCCCAACGGGCGGCCGCTTCGGCCAAGTGCCGGTCGGCGACGCCGTGTTCGAGCGTCTCCCAGGTGCGGAGCCACGGCCCGAGCGCCCCGGACGCCTCGGCGCACAGCGCGAGGACCTCGTACGCGGGGACAGCGGGATCCGGGTCGACGAGGGTACGGACCCACCAGGCGCCCAGGAACTCCCGTACCGCCGCGCTCTGACGCGCGGGCCACTCCCACCAGCGACCGCGCGCGAACGAACGCCCGGCCTCCTCCATGCCGAACAGCGGCTCCACGAGACCGCCCGTCAGCGCCCTGGCGAACTGGGGAAGGACGCGACGCAACACCGCGCCGTGGTCGCTCCAGTCGGGAGCGTCCCACGTACGGCGCAGCAGATCCGGATCGAGCACCACGTCCGGCACCTTCAGAAGGGCGAGCTCCTCCTCGCTGCCCCAGTGACAGGTGCACTGGACCTCGTCACCGCGCGCGGTCATGCCGCGGAAGGCGACGTCCAGGCCGTCCAGAGCACGGTCGAGCCGGAGTCGTACGGAGAAGTCGTCGGGCGTCATCGTCGGCACAGCCTCAAGGGACTCCGGCGGCCTCCGCCGACCGAAGGCCACGACCTTACCGCCCCCGTCCCCCCGCCCCCACCGGTTTCCCGTCCCATCCGGACCGGTGCACCGGAAGCGCGCCGCGGAAGGCGGTGCCCAGGCGGGCCAGGGCCGTTCCCGGTGCCGATCCGGTCACGCGGCGAGGGGCCGCCAGGTGCCCCGCCCAGCCGCCTCGCGGATCGCAGCGGCCGTAGGCGATGTGACGGGGGAACGAGCGGACCGTCCTGTCGGCCCGATGGTCTTCGCCCCCGCGCCCCTGGCCGGGGAGCCCTCAGGGGGAGGAACCGGGGGTGTGGCCGAAGACGCGGCGGAAGACGTCGATGAAGGTGCTGGCGGACGACCAGCCGCAGCGGTGGGCGACCGTGGTGACGGGGGTGCGGTCGGCGAGGAGGACCAGCGCGTGGTGGAGCCTGATCTGGGTCCGCCACTGGGGATAGGTGAGGCCGAGGTCGTCACGGAGCCGGCGGGAGAGCGTACGGGCGCTGGCGCCGATCTGCCGCCCGAGTTCGTCGAGGGAACGGTTGTCCGCCGGGTCGGCGCGCAGGATGTCGTGCAGTTCCCGGAGCAGGGGACTGGTGGGCGTCGGCAGGTGCAGCGGCTGCTCGGGGGAGACCCTGAGCTGGTCGAGCAGGACGGCGCGCAGCCGCAGGCGGGGCGGGCTGTCGTCCTCGGGCGCGCGGGTGTAGGCGACGATGAGTTCGCGCAGGAGGGGACTGACGGTGAGGACGGCCGGTCTGTCGAGACCGAGCGGATTCACCGTGACGGGCAGGCCGATGAGGTGGAGGTCGAGCTCGCCGTGGGCCTGGTGGTGGTGGACGGTACCCGCCGGGATCCAGAGCGCGCGCGTGGCGGGCGCGACCCAGGAGCCGGCATCCGTGGTGACGGCGATGGCGCCCCGGCCGGCGTAGGCGATCTGGTGGTCGTCGTGGCGGTGCGCGTCGATCTCGCCGCCGGACGCGAGACGCTGGGTCCGGGTCGGCGCGACGGGCGTGTGGCGGATCTTCTGCATCGCCTGGCAATTTATCGAAAGCGGGACACCGGCCGCGCCTCCCACCATGAACGGGTGCGAAGGAACTCACCGATCTCCCTGCTGGCCGTGGGGCACGCCTGCGTCGACCTCTACCAGGGCGCCGTCGCGGCACTCGTCCCGTTCTTCGTGGCCGAACGCGCCTACGGCTACGCCGCCGCCTCCGGCCTCGTCCTGGCCGCGTCCCTGCTGTCGTCGGTGGCCCAGCCGCTGTTCGGCGCGCTCACCGACCGGTGGGCGATGCCGTGGCTGCTGCCGACCGGCACGCTGCTGGGCGGCGCGGGCATCGCGCTGAGCGGCCTGAGCGGTTCCTACGGCCTCACCCTCGTCTTCGTCGCCGTCTCCGGCATCGGGGTGGCCGCCTACCACCCGGAAGCCGCCCGGGTGGCCCGGCTGGCCGCCCGGGGGAGCCACAGCGCGATGAGCCGCTTCTCCCTCGGCGGCAACATCGGTTTCGCCCTCGCCCCGCTCGTGGTGTCCTTCGCGATCGGGCAGGGCTCACTGCGCTGGACACCGGTCCTCGTCCTCCCCGCCCTCGCCGGCGCCGCCCTGTGCGTGCCCGTCCTCCGGATGCTCGCCCGGTCCCGGGCCGGCACGTCCGGGGCGTCGGCGCCCCGGGGAGCCGACGACGTGGCCTCGTTCGTGAAGCTGTCCCTGGCGGTCGTCTTCCGCTCCGTCGTCTTCACCGGCCTGAGCACCTTCGTCGCCCTCCACGCCCAGCAGCGCACGGAGGGCGGCACCACGGCGGGAACCGTCGCCCTGTTCCTGCTGTTCCTGGGCGGCGCCGTCGGCTCGCTCCTGGGCGGCTTCCTGGCCGACCGCCACGGCCGGGTCCGCGTCTCCCGCTGGTCCTACCTGCTCTCGGCCGCCGCCGTCGCCGGAGTGGTGTACGCACCCGGTCCGGCCATGTTCCTCTTCGTGGCCCTCACCTCCGCCGGCCTGTACGTCCCCTTCTCCCTCCAGGTCACCCTCGGCCAGGACTACCTGCCCTCCCGCATGGGCACCGCCAGCGGCGTCACCCTCGGCCTCACCGTCAGCATCGGCGGTCTCATCGCTCCCCTCCTGGGACACCTGGCCGACTCCACCACCCTGCGGACGGCCCTGACCCCCCTGATCGCCATGCCCGTCCTGAGCTGGCTGCTCTTCCGCACCCTGCCCGACCCCACGCCCCCCGAGGCCCCGACCCCGCTCCAAGAGCCCGGCGACTCCGCCCCCGCGGGACCGCCGACGCCGGCCTCGTCCACCCGCAAAGCCCCGAGTTGACACGGGGTTGCTTGATCCGTAGTGTCCTCCGAGCTGTCACGGAGCCGGAACGGTTCTGCGACGGCCATCCCGCCGCGCGAGCGGCACCTCACTCCAGCACGGTCTCCCTCACGGGATGAATTCCGGCATGCCGAAATTCAATTCGAACGACTCGATTATGAGCCGCCGAAGGAATCCGCTAAGGTTTGAGACGTCGGAACGGCCCAACAGCCGTGAAGACAAACCCCGCTGACCGGGGATCAGACACCGAAAGGATCTGATAGAGTCGGAAAGCGCCGGAAGGCCCCGAGAGAAAAAGAATCGGGACCGGAAAGCACCGAGGAAATCGGATCGGAAAGATCTGATAGAGTCGGAAACGAAGGAAGCGCCCGGAGGGCCCGGAAATCGGGACCGAAGGAAGCGTCCGCACCTTGAGAACTCAACAGCGTGCCAAAAATCAACGCCAGATTAGTTGATACCCCGTCCAGCCGGTC
>NZ_JBEZUZ010000066.1:0-44871 GCF_040636735.1 Streptomyces sp. NPDC035033
CCGGGCCGGGCCCGCCTGCCCGGGGCGGTCCGTCGCCGGGCGGAGGGTGAGGGGCGGGCGGGCCGAGGTGGCGCGCTCCGCTCGCGGGAGCGGTTGTGGGGGCGGTGTGGCGGCGGACGCGAAGTCCACCGGGCGGGCGTCCTGTTCCGGCCGGGGGGCGGACGGCGCCGGAACCGGGACGGCGAAGCCCGCCGGGGCGCTCTCCCGGGGAGCGACGGCCTGCGCGGGGGCCGGGAAGAGGTCCTTCGGCCGCTGGTCGGCGGTCGGGCGGTAGAGGTTGACCGAGACGGTCGCACCGATGTCCCCGACCGAGGGGTGCGGCGGGGAGACTTCGAGCCGGGCCGCCGGATCGGGCAGGTCGGTCCTGCCGCTCCGCCGCAGCCGCGTCGCGGACTCCTCGCGCAGCAGCCGCGCGAGGTTCGCCACGGCGGGCCGGGGGCCGCCGTCCGGGGCGGGGGAGGCGACGATCCGCAGCCACGGCTGCCTGCCTTCTCCCAGACGGTGCCAGACCTCCGTCTCGGAGTGGACGTGATCCAGCCACGCGTCCAGCCGCTCCCGGTCCCGCGGGGTGAGCGTGCCGTCGTCGGGGAGCAGGAGGTTGGGGCCGTCCTTCCGGTGCTCACGGAGCCACGCGTTCAGTTCGGCGGCCGGACGGAGGGCGGGAAGCTCCCGCGCGTCGACGCGCCGGGGGCGGAGCGGTGCGGCGCTGCCGGGCCGGTCCTCGGTGACCAGCAGCGGTCCGGCGCCGCCGGGGACGACCGGGAACGCGCGGGCCCGCGCCGGCCCGGCCGGGACGACCGGCAGCGGACGGGCCTTCACCGGTCCGGCGGAGGACGCGGCGGGGCGACCGGCCGGCGTCCGCCGGCCGGTGTCGAGGCGGAGCGTTCCCGCCGGGGTCTCCAGCGGTTCCGCGGGAGGCAGCGGCCGGCCGGCCGGGCCGGACGCCGGGGCGGTGTCCGCGGCCCCGGTGCTCCGCGGAGGCAGGACGGCGAGCCATTGCCGGGGCGCTCCCCCGGGCTGCCTGAACACGGAGACGGCGAGGGGTCCGGAGGCGGAGACGGACGTTCCGGCGAGGGGGACGAGGTCGGCGCGGCCGGTGTGGACCCAGACGGTCCGGCCGGTGACGGCGGCCAGCGCGCGGGCCGGTTCGAGCCCGTCGAAGGGGGCGTCGGCGAGGAGGAGGAGCGGGGCGGTGGGGTCGCCGTCCATGCCGGGCAGCCGGGCGGCGTGGGCCGCGAACTCCCCGGCCTCCACCTCCCGGTCTCCCCCGGGCCCCGGGAGCACCAGGCGGCCCGGCGCCCTGCCGGGACGGACGCGCAGCAGGTAGGGGTCGCCCGCGCGGCCGTCCGCTCGCCGCCACGGGGCCCGGTGGTGCAGCACCCCCGCGACCGCCGGACGTCCTGACCGGTCCAGCGGCACGTCGGCCGTACGGTGGATGCCCGGGGCGTCGGCGAGGACGCGGTCGTCGCTCCCGGCGGGCCCGGTCAGGTCCCAGCCCGCCAGCCGTCCGTCGCGCAGCAGCGCCGCGCCGGAGGTGCCGTACGTGCGGGACAGGGGGTACTCGGGGACGAGCGGGCCGCCCGCCTTCAGCCCGTCCACCTGGTCGAGCTGGCCCTGGGTGAGCGTCAGCCCCAGCGGGTTGAGGACGTCGTCCATCACGCCGCCGGCCTCCTCCGGCGCGGTGGACCGGGGCGCCAGCAGGGCGCCGGGAGCCGCCTTCCCGTGGCCGAGGCCCACGTAGTGGAAGTACTCGTGGAGCAGTTCCGCGTCGGAGTGGCCGGGGTGGAGGGTCCGTTGCCGGGGGGCGGGAGGCGTGCCTCCGGCCGGGAGCCCACCGCCGAGGGCGATCGCGTCGGGGTGGCCGGGGTCGACGGTCAGCGCGGCCGACAGGTGCAGCTGGTCGCCCGAACCGAGCACGAAGCCCTGGCTGTTGACGTAACGGTCGAGCACGTCCTGGTAGCGGCGTGCGAAGCGGTCCACCTCGTCGGGGGTCATGCCGACGGGGGCGACCGGCAGCGGCACGACGACGTCGAACACCCAGCGGCCGTCACGGGCCTGGACCCGGCGCAGGCGGGCCCGGATCAGCGTCGTCCCCTGCGGGAGCTCCAGGGGGCGGCCGCCGGCCCAGACGTCGCCGCCGGCCGCGGGGTCGTACCGCTCCGTGCGGTGCTCGGCGTACGGGAGTCCCTGCGCGAGGGGTTTCCAGTCCTCGGGGCGGACGGGGTCGGCGGACCGCGCGCCCGGGCGGACCCGGCGGGGTTCTCCGCCGCTCGGCGAGTGTGCCGGGGCGCTCGAGGTGGTGTCGGGGCCGGCGGCCTCCCGGGCCCGTGCCCTCGCCTCCTCCCTTTCCCGGGTGAGCCGTCGCAGGCGCTCCACGGATTCCTTCAGGAGGGTTTCGGACGAGAGGAGTTCCAGGACCAGGGGCGGGTGGGAGCTGTGGCCGGGCCAGCCCTGCCAGTTGTAGGCGTTGCCCAGGCGGTTGCCCGCCTTGGAGTAGACGAACGTGTCCACCCGGTGGTCCTCGGCCAAGAAGTAGACCAGGGCGGCGCCGTGCTGGCCGCTGTCCAGGTGGATGTGCATGCCGTGGTGGAGGCCCGCGCCGCCGTCGCGCAGTCCCTCCCCGAACTCGGCCGCGCGCCGCAGCTGCTGGAGCTGGAGGGGGGTGAAGGTGTCCGCCAGCCCGTGTCGGTAGTGGAGGCGGCCGCTGAGCTCCCAGGTGCCGTGGTCCCGGGCGTTGAGGCGTGCGCGCCGTTCCCGGACGGCCTGGTCGGCGGCGTCCCGGGTCCGCTCCCAGACGGGGGCGAGCAGGTAGCGGAGGCGGGCGACGGTCTGGGACGTACGGGCTCCGAGGACGTCGAGGTCGCGGCGGCCGAGGCTGCGGCGGTAGGCGGCCAGGTCCTCCTCGAAGGTCGCCCCCGTTCCGCCCCGCCCTTCCAGGTGTGCGGCGAAGGAGAGCGGGCGGCCTCCGTCCTCCGCGAGCAGGTCGGCCAGGACCCGGGGGTCGGCGGCGGCCAGCACGAGGAGTTCGGGGTGGTCGGCCAGACGGGCGGTGAGGCCTCCGTCGTTCCGCAGTTCGGCGAGGAGCGCGGGCGCCTCCATGAGGTCGGCGGCCAGGGACGGCAGCAGGGCCGCGACCGGGGCGAGCGCGGGAAACGCCGCGGAGAGCTCGGCGACCGCCCGCGCCGCGTCCCGCGCGGCGGGGGGCGGGGCGGTGTCGCCCTGAGGACGCGGCGCCCCGTCCTCCCGCCGGTTCCTGGCGCGTCCCGCTCCTCGGCCGGAGGGGGCCGTGGCCTGCGGGGCGACCGGGCGTTCGGCCGCGCGGGGACCGGCCGGGTCGGGCCGGTCCAGCGCGGTGAGGAGCGGACGGAGGTCGACGGACCGGTCGCGGTCCGCGGATCGCCGGGACGCGCGCGGCGCGTTGTTCTGGAGGGCCGCCCTGAAGCGTGCCGGCCGGCCGGTGGCCCGGGCCAGGACGCCGGGCTCCGCGAGCAGCGCGGCGGCGACCTGCGGGCGCTGGTTGAGCAGGCTGGGGAGCTCGGGGTCGGTGATGAGTTCGCCCAGGACGCCGGCCGGCAGGGCCTCGGCCCGTTCCCGCGGGAGCTGTTCGAAGGCGGCCAGGAGGTCGGGGTTGCGGCGCAGCCTGCGGAGGACGTCGAGGTTCGCCTCGCCCACCGCTGTGGCGAGGGCGGGGACGCGGGCCATCGCGCGCCACAGCGGGCTGTCGGACTGCTGGTCCTCGTGGAGGAGGCGCTGGTGGCGCAGGGCGTGCAGGAGCCCGGGGTTCGAGGCGAGCGCCAGAGCGGTGGGGCGGCGTTCGGCGAGCTGCTCGGCCAGCCGGGGGTGGGCGCCGACGACCGCCCGCAGGTCCGCGGAGTCGGCCAGGGCCCGCAGGAAGTCGGGTTCGCGTGCGAGGGCGGCGGCGACACCGGGGCGGCCCAGCAGCCAGGCGACGGGGCCGTCGCCGAGCATGTGGGGGTGCAGGGCCGGGACCTGGGCCAGCAGGGGGAAGAGCTCCGGCCTGCTCAGCGCCAGGGGTGTCAGCCCGGGTTCCTCGACGAGGGTCGTCAGGGTGGCGCGGGTGAGCAGCGGGAGGAGGTCGGCCGTGGGGAGGCTTCTCGACGCCAGCGCGTCGCGGAGCGGGTCGATCCGGTTGAGCGTTTCGAGCAGGCCCGGGTCCGCGGCGAAGACGTCGACCGTCCGGGGGCTGGAGAGCACGGCTTCGATGAGCCGCTCGGCGCGCTCGTGATCCGGCTCGAAACTGGACCGGGGTGCCGGGGGCAGCGGGGGCAGTCCCGCGTTGAGGCGCTGGAGGTTGTTCACCCGTGAGGGGCCCTCGCCGAGCGTTTCCAGGAGTTCCGCGAGGGCGGGTGCCTCGCTCAGCCGCCGGAAGACGTCGAAGTCGGCCGTGATCGACCGGGCCGCCGCGGGGCTGTGGGAGATGAGGTTGGAGACCTGTCGCTTCCCCTGCATCACCTCGCGGACCCGGTTGTTCTCGATCAGACCCACCATGTCGGGGTTGACGACCATCGACATGCGGCCGCCGTCCGTCACCATGGCCCTGGCGATGAGGTCGGTGGCGATGAACCGCAGCGCCATGCGGTCGTGGTCGCGCAGTGATCGGCTCAGCAGGCGGTTGCCGTGGACGGCGGCCATGGCCGCGCGGTGGGGGTCGGCGAGGACCCGGACCAGCTCCGGGCGGGCGTAGACGGCGTCCGCCAGTTCCGGGACGGTGAGCAGCGCCGCGAGGGTGGGCGCGTCGTTCCTCAGCTCGGGTATGGGCCGCAGGGTGTCCTGCACCATGAGCCGGACCGCGTGGATGCGCACGGGGCCGCCGAGGAGGGCCGTGGCCGCCTCGTCGGCGAGGATCGCGTCGAGCACGGCCCGGCCCCGGTCGCCGCCGAGGACGATGGCCTCGGCGGCGCGCATCGCGGTGGGGTGGACGATGAGACCGGTGGGCGTGATGGTGCTGGGGCCGCTCTCCTCGACGAGCCGGCGCAGCGCGGCCTTCTCGGTGGCCCCGGTCAGGACGGCGCGCCGGGCCGTGTCCTTCACCCGGTCCAGGAAACCCGTGCGCGCGAGGGCCTCGGCGAGCAGGCCGTGGCGCAGGAGGTCACCGACCAGCCGCAGTCCCTCGGGCGCGCCCAGGACGGACATCAGGTCCTGGTCGTCGAAGAGGCGCCGCCAGTGCGCGGCGGTGCCCTCGCTCGTTCCGCCGGCCAGCGTTTCGAGCAGCCGGTCGTGGATCAGCAGGGTGCGCGGGGAGGGGTGGTCGCGCAGGGCGTCGGCCAGGCCGGCGTGGCCCGCGGCCAGCCGGACGAAGACTCCGTCGTGGGCCTGGAACAGGGAGACGTGTTCCGGGAGCAGGTCCCAGAGGCTCTCCTCCCGCTTCAGCAGGCGGGGGACCAGGCTGTCGCCGGTCAGCAGGGGGGTGAGGGCGGAACCCGTGCGTGACAGGACCTGGCGGGCGGCGTTGGCGTTGAGCAGGAGGTCGCGCACTCCCGAGTCGCGCCGGGCGGCGCGCAGCAGCTCCGGGTCCGCCGCCGCCAGTCGTGCGGTGTCGACGGGGCTGAGCGACGCGAGCCTGTCGGGCGCGTGGAGGAAGAGGGCCAGCACGTGCGGGCGGAGGAGGGACGGGTCGGTGAGCAGTCTCCGCCGGACGGGGGCCTCGGTGGACAGGAAGAGGCGCCTGGCCGTCACCGGCGTGTCCGCCAGGCCGGGGTGGGCCAGGAGGAAGGAGACGAAGTCCGGTTCTTCCTGGAGCACCCGCAGGACCTGCGGGGAGGGGAGCGCCCTGCCGTCGACGCTGTCGGAGAACAGCGGTCGCAGCGACGGCAGGGAGGCGAGCCGGCGCACCGTCGCGTCGCCCCTGGTGACGGGGGCGAAGGGCGCCGGGCCCCGTACGCCGGGCAGCACGCGCCGCAGTTCTTCGTGGCGATCGGGGGGCAGGAGGCCGTCCAGCAGGAGGGGGCGGGCCATGAGCGCGGCGGCCAGGTGGGGGTTGCGGAACGCCGCGCGCAGCAGCCCCGCGTCCCCGGCCAGCCGTTCGGCGAGCCTCGGGTTCTCCTCCAGTGCCAGGAGCAGGTCGGGAGCGCCCGCCATGAGGGGGAGCAGGCCGGGATCCCGTGCCACCGTCCGCAGCAGGGTGGGGTGGGAGGCCAGGTACCTCTGGACGGCGGGGTTCCTGCGCAGTGCGTTCCGCAGGTCCTGCCGGAGGGCGAGCTCGGAGAGGCGGTCCGGCGTCGCGGCGGCCCCTCGGGCGGGCCGCCCCATGTCGACGGTGAGGCCGCTGAACGCGGACAGGGTGCGCAGCGTGCCCAGGGGGTCCGCGTCGTCCAGGACGGCCCGTGCGAGAGCGGGCGTCGCGACCAGGGCCTTCCTGAGCGACCAGTCGTCCAGGACGCGGTGCAGCAGGGGGACGCTGCCTTCGACCGCGACGAGCACGTCGGGGCCGTCGAGCACTCCGTCCCGGAACTCCGCGTCCGCTTCCATGGCCGCCAGCAGGTCGGAGCGGGTGGCCAGGAGCCGGACGGCGGCGGGATGGTCGATCAGGCGGGAGATCCGGAACCGTCCCGCCGGGCCGGTGAGCGCTTCGAGCAGTTCGGGGTGGTGGGCGAGGGGGAACGTCAGTGCCGGGTGGGCCAGCAGCAGGTCGGCGAGCGGGGGGAGTTCCACCGCGGCCCGCAGGACGGTCCGGTGCTGGAGCAGCCGGTCGACGGCCGGCGCGGTCGACCGCGACACCGGCACCCGGGTGAGGAAGATCCTCGCGAGTTCGGTCGTGGGGGCCCGGCCGAGCGGATCGCGCAGGGCGGGCAGCACCGTCGCCATTCGCCGCTGCACCGCCTCGGTGATCTCGGCGTCGTGGGTGCCGAGTCCGTGGTCGTAGCGCTCGTGCCGGCTGAACCAGGAGTCCTGGTACGCCCGGACGGCGGCCTCGGCGACGGCGCGGTACGAAGCGGGGTCGGAGGGCCCGGGCGCCGCCTCCGGTTCCGTTGAAGGGCCCGCGGCCGCGGAGGAGGAGCCCGAAGGGCCCGCGGCGGAACGGTCGCCGGCCTTCTTCTTCCCCCTGCCGGCGCCCGGGCGGCCGGTCATCAGGGAGGCGGGCAGCCGTCCCGGCACGGCCAGCAGGACCTGCCGGGTCCGGTCCGGGTCGGTGTGGAGGGCCAGCGCGATGCGGACGACGGCGTCGCGGCGGCGCTGCCGTTCGGCGTCCTTGTCCGCCCCGATGAGCACCGGGTCGGGCAGGAAGGCGCGGAGCTCCAGCCAGGCGTCGCTCAGCAGGTGCTGTGCGGTCTCCTCGCCGGTCTCGGCCCGCAGGTCGTCCCACAGGCGCTCGGTCTCCGCCGCCCGCGTGGCCGTGCGGGGGGTCCGGCGGGAGGAGCGCCCGGGGGACGTCTCCGACCACCGGTTCATCCACGCGGCGAGCTGTCCGGGGCCCCAGTCCCGTCGCGGCCGGCCGTCCTGCGCCCGGTGCTTTCCCTTCCCTTCCGTCTCCGCGGCCGGCCGCGGGACGGCGCCGGGCGCCGACCAGGCGGTGAGCCCGCGGCCGGGGTCGGGAGCGGTCAGCCGTACGGCCGTCGGGCGGGCCTCCCCGTAGCGGGTGATCCGTCCGTCCGGTTCCTCCACCGTCACGCTCAGCCCGTCGCGGGCCGAGGCCAGGGCGAGGAGCAGCCTGTCGTCCTGGGTGCCGGGGAGATCGGTCCGCGCGGTCAGTTCGGCCACGAGCGCCCGCAGCCGGGGCCCGCTGTCCGGTCCCGCCGGAGTCGCGGGCGTCGTGTCCAGGATCCGTGCCAGCCAGCCGGCGGGGTCGGTGCCGACCGTCCGGGCCTGCCGTTCGACCTCGGCCAGCAAGGGGCGCGGACCGCTCCGGGCGCCGGGTTCCAGTTCGGCGGCGAGGGCGGCCAGCAGGTCCGCCCGCCAGCGCGCGGCGTCGGCCGCGGGAGCGGGGCGGCCCGCGGGCAGGGTGCCGAGCAGGGCGTCCAGCGCCCTCGCGGTCCCCTTCGTGCCGCCGGGGGCGTTCCGGTCGTCCGGAGCGGCTTCTCGGGCGGGCCGGGCGGAGGGCGCGCCGGTCTCGGGGAGGGCCTGGGGCGCGGCGGCCGGCCAGGGGGCGACGGGCGCCTGCGGCGCCGCCGCGGGAGTGCCGGCGACCGCGCCGGAGGCGCCGTCGTCCGCCGGGCCGGTGACGAGCGGGGAGCCCGTCGGCGTGACCGGACGCTCGGCGGCGGGGGAGCCGGAGGGGGTGCCCGTCGCGGTGGACGGCGCGTCCGCCCCGGCGGGGGTGCCGGCCACCTGCGGGGTGACGTCCGTGGAGGTCACCGGCGCCTCGGCGGCGGGGATGCCCGTCACGGTGGACGACGCGTCCGTCCCGGCGTCGGTGCCGGCCACCTGCGGGGTGACGTCCGTGGAGGTCACCGGCGGCTCGGCGGCGGCCGCCTCGGCCCCCGTGGCCGCCGGGTCCGAGGCGCCGTGCACGCCGCCGGCCGTCGCTCCGGCGGAGCTTGCCGTCTCCGCGGCCGTCCCGGTGGTGGCCGGGTGGGAGGCGGGGCGTCCGTCCTGGGCCCGTGCCGGGTCCTGTTCCGTCTGCCGGCCGCGGTCCGGTGCGTCCGTGGTGGCCTCGGTGCCGGGGCGCTGCTGCGCCGCCCGCTCGCCGGGCTCCTCGGAGGGTGCGGTGGAGGAGGACGTCTCGGCCGTCCCGGGACGGCCCGCGGATCCCACCGGACCGGTGGGGGCCAAGGAGGTCGAGGAGGTCGAGGAGGTGGCGGGGGTCGTCGCGGCGGCGGCCGGCGCCAGCCCGGCGGCGCCACCGGCGACGGCGGTGACCGTGCTCTCCTGACGGTCCGCACCGCCGGCCCCGGCCGGCTCCCCGGCGGTCCCGGGCGTGTCCGCCGGGGTTCCGGCGTGGTGCGCCGTGGCCGTGCCGCCGGTCTCCGACGGGGACGCGGCGTCGCGGTCGGCGGCGGAGAGGGTGTCGCGGCCGGGCGTGGAGGTCACGTCGCGGGCGGTCGCGGAAGTGCCGGCGCCGCCCGCCGCGGAGGTGGCGTCGTCGCCCGTGGTGGAGGTGCCGGCGCCGTCCGTGGTGGACGGGACGCGGGTCTCGTCCTGTTGGTGGTCGGCGGACGCGCCGGAGGTGCGGGCGTCCCCGTCGCCGGACGTGCCGTTCGTCCCGCCGTCGGTCTCGGCGGGCCGGGAGGCCGCGGGGCCGATGCCGAAGACGTCGCCGGGCCCGCCGCCGGCGCCCACGGTGTTCGCGCCGAAGGCTCCGTTCCCGGCGGTGTCGATGTCCCGGGCACGGTTGACGAAGGCCGCCGCCAGGTCGTTCCAGCCCGTCTTCTCCTTCAGCTGTTCGACGGTGGTCGAGATGCCGTGCTCGCTGAAGACACTGCCCACCGTGCCCATCAGGTCCTGCCACGAGAAGGAACCGCCGAAGGCCACGCCGATGGCGCCCTCCAGCAGCCCCTCCGCGATGCCTTCGGTGAAGATGCTCCAGAAGTTGTTCGGGTTGAGGTTCAGGTCCTTGCCCGTGAGGAGCTTGTAGGCCAGCGCTCCCGAGAGGACGTGGTGGACCGGGCCGGCGAAGCCGCCGACGAACGCGCCCACGGCCGCCGCCTGGCCGACCTCCGACCAGTCGACCTTGCGCTGCCGGATCTCCTTGGGCGTGGCGGAGCCCGACACGTGCAGCTGGACGGCCAGTTCGGTGAGGACCTCGGAGATGGCCTCCACGCCCGCGTAGTAGGCGATGCGCCCCAGCTGCATGAGGCGCAGCAGTCCCAGGAGCAGTCGGATGCGGGTGCGGGCCATGCGGATGACCCGCATGGCGGAGACCCAGGCGGGAAAGAACGGTTCGAGTGCCGCCAGGACGACCAGTTCGATCGCGAGCTGGATGAGCTCGGCCTGCTGGGACTTCTTCTCCTTGTTGATCTGGACGGCCTGCTTCTTCTGGCCTTCCGAGAGCCCGTCCGTCTGCGTGCCGAACTTGCCGAGGACGTCGCCGCCGCTCGTGCCGAAGACACCCAGGACGCGGCGGTAGTTCTGCGCCGTGTCTCCGGGCAGGTGCTGCGAGGCGAGGTCCAGGTACTCGTCGATGGAGTCGCGGAGCTGGAGGAAGAGCCGCCCCAGTTCTTCGGCGTCCTGCGAACTGCCCAGCGCCTTGGTCCACGAGGCGGTGAGGGGCTCCTGCCCGGTGAGGGCGGTCATCAGCAGCCACAGGAAGGAGCCGCGCTCGATCTGCTGTTCGGGCATGCGCGCGTCGCTCCTTTCCTGTGGTGTTCCGGTTCTCCGGGGGCTCCGGATTTTTTTGGGGGGGATCAGGTCCGTACGGACGCCGTCCCATGGCCCCGGCCGGCTCCGGACAGTGTGCCCGCGGGGCCCGCGGCGGAGGAGCCCGTGAGCCCTCCGAAGGCCCGATCCGGCCCTTGCGTACCCGTGCCGCTGCCCTTGCGGTCGGGGCCCGCCGTCAACTGCCGCGTCAGCGGCGGGGGGTGCCCTGGATCGTCCCGGTGGCCTCGGCCTGCTGGTTCGTCAGGTTGCCCGCGGTCCTCAAGGTGGCGTCAGCGGCCGCCTGGAGGGCGCGGAGGGCGGCGATGACGACCTCCCTCATGGCCCGCTCGGTCCGGTCCCAGGGAGGCCCCGCCATCTTGCCGTACGGCTGGTCCGGGTCGCCGGTCCAGCCCTTCGCACGGACGAACAGGCGGTCGACATCGCTCTCGAGGGCGCCGGCCTGCTGACTGATGTGGTCGAGGAGCCGGGCGGCCTTGGCCACGCCCGCCGGGTTCGCGCTGAATTCCGTCGCCATGGGAGTTCCTCCGTGTGGTCTCGGGCCGCCGGTCTCAGGACGTGGCGGGCCGGTGGCCGCCGCCGTCCTCGGCGTCCTCGTCGTCGATCTCGTCGCGCAGGTGGCCGTCGGCCGCCGGCCTCCGGCCCGGTTCCGGCGGAAGCTGGGCGAGCAGCTCCTTGAAGAGGCCCTGGACACCGCCTTCGGCGCCGGGCATGCCGTCGAAGACGGGCGTCATCTCCTCCAGGGGCCGCACCGCGTCGACGACCGCGTCCGCGGCCTTGCGGCGGGCCTGTCCGACGGCGTCCAGGATGGTCGCGGCGAGCTGCGGCCCCGCCATGGACTGGAAGCGCTGGTTCAGGAACCGCAGGTCCAGCAGTTCGCCGCCCGCGCCCACGGTCGCCTCCACCGAGCGGTCCTGGGAGACGCCCTTGAGCCTGGCGGCGCGCAGGGTCTCGGTCGACGCCGCCGCGGCGGCCTCGGCGCGGGCCAGGAGGTCTTCGGCCTCCTTGAGCCGGTCCTCGAAGGACTGCATCAGCGTTCTCCTGTCATGTAGCGGTTCTGCGTGGCGGCGGGGACCTGTTCGACCCGGCCGATCACCGCCGGGTTGCCGTCCGTCTCGACCCCCCAGACGTCCTCCTCCTCGGCCATCCAGTTGGTCCGCTCGCGGTCCTTGCTCTCGGTGCCCTGTCCTCCGCCCGGCGCGCCGCCGGGCGGCATGAAGGGCATGCCGGAGGACGCGGCCGAGGCCGGTCCGCCGGCTTGGCCGGCACGACCGCCCGACGCGCCGGCGTCGCCCATGACCTCGCGCATCCGGTCGGCACCGAGCGCCCCCGCCGCTCCGCCGCCCATGCCCATGCCCGGCATGCCCAGGGCGCCCATCCCCATGCCGCCGGCATGGGCCGCGGCGGCCACGGCGGCCGGGTCCATGCCGGCTCCGGTGAAGCCGCCGCCGGTCCGGCCCTCGTCACCGGTGCCCCCGTAGTCACCGAAGTCCGTGGCGACGTCGTACCCGTCGTCCTGGTAGTCGGGGACGCGGAGGCCGCCGCCGCTGCCTCCTGTTCCCGCGCCGTTCCCGGAGCCGCCGTGTCCCGCGCCTCCCCCGGCACCGGCCGCCTCGGAGACGGAACCGGGGACGTGGCCGGTGGTGAGCCGCGTCTCCTTGACCGGGAAGAGCGGGGAACCGTCGGGGCCGTGGACCGAGGAGTGTCCGTTCTTGTCGGTCACGGTGGTGAGGCCGCCGGGGTGCTTGGTGACGGAGGAACCGTCCGGCTGGACGGTCGTGACCGATCCGTCGCGTCCCGTGATGGTGGTGACGCCGTCCGGCCGGGTGACGGAGAGGGTGCCGTCGGGGCGGCGGACGGTCTCGGTGCCGTCGGACGCCACGGAGGTGACGGTGCCGTCAGCGGCCGTGGTGATCTGCGAGCCGTCGCTGTCGATGGCGACCGAGCTGCCGTCCGGGTTGTCACGGACCGTGGTACCGTCCGGCGAGGTGGTGACGGTCGTCCCGTCCGGCCACGTCGTGACCTTGCTGCCGTCGGCATAGGTGACGGTGCTGCTGCCGTCGCTGTTGCGGACGGGGCCGCCGGCCGGTGACTTGCCGCCCCCGCCGGTCAGGCCGGTGCCCGGACTCGTCACCACCGTCGTGGTGTCGTCCCTGCCGGGTCTCCCGCCCTGCGCTCCGGTGACCCCGCCCGGCATGCCGGGCAGACCGGGCAGGCCGGACAGGCCCGCTCCTCCCCCACCGCTTCCGGCGCCCTGGAGCGAGGTGCCGTCATGACCGGTGGCGACGGTCAGGGAGCCCGCGCCGCCGGCCGCGTCGGACGCGATCTCGGCCGGGTCGATGCCGGGCGCGCCCGAGCCGCCTCCCCCCGCGCCTCTCGCGCCCGCGCCGCCGAGGCCGTCGGCGCCCTGGGCCGCCCCGCCGCCTCCGGCGCCGCCCCCGACGGAGTCCGGCAGTCCCTTGATCCCGGACACGTCCGTACGGATGCCGCCGCTTCCCCCGCCGGTGCCGTCCTCTCCGCCGCCGCTTCCGCCCGCGCCGTCCGCGCCCAGGGAACCGGTGTCGACGTCCGGACCGCCCTCGCCCCCTCCCCCGCCGTCCGCGCCGAGGTCCTTCTTGAGGTCCGCCCTCGCCTTGTTCGCTTCCTCGCGGATGTTCCCGGTCGTCTTGGCGTCACCGGTGTGGCGGGTGGTCACCTGCATGCTCAGCGCGTCGGACGCCTGGATGAAGGCGTTGTTCACCGTGCTGGTCTGCAACTGTCCGACGGGGCTGAGCATGCTGTCCACGGTCTGCGCCCAGAAGTCGGCGGACCACTGGCCGATGCGGGCCCAGGTGGCCGTCTCGGTGAGGTCGCCCCAGTCCGAGACGCTGTCCTGGAAGCCGGGGCCGGCGCCGACGTACTCGCGCTCCAGGTTGCCCGCTCCCGTGGTGTTGTACTGCTGGTAGTGCAGGACCTGGCTGATGTTGTGGTCGAGCAGCCAGTTGGCCAGGCCGTGCACCTGGGTGTGGAGGACGTGCAGCGGATTGGAGTTGGGGTGCGCCGCCCAGTTCTGCCAGGCGGCCAGCATCTGGTAGGCGGCCTGTTGGACGGTGTGCTGGGCGGTGATGAGGGCGTCGCCCTGCCGCGTCACCGACCGCGGCCGGCCGTGGACGGGGAACAGCGCGTCGTGCGTCCCGCCGAACCCCTGGGGGGACAGCTGGTCGTGGTAGGCGTTCTCGTTCTTGGCCGCGGTGTCCAGCACCGTACGGAAGGCACCTGCCGCCGTGCCCTGCCAGGCGGCGTCGGCGCGGTTCAGGCTGTCGTGCCATTCCTTGAGGTCGGCCGCCCGGTCCTTGAAGAACTGGGCCGCCCGGTCCCATGCCCCGGCCGCTTCGGAGAAGGACTCCAGCACCACGGAGTTGATGTCCTCGACCGCGGTCCCGTCGAAGGCGAGCCCCCGGGTGGAGTGGGGCGGGTAGGCCAGGTTGATCAGCATGGGGAGCGGACCGAGGATGTACTTGTAGAGGTTGCTGCCGGGGCGCGCGGGGCCGCTGTTCACGTCCCAGAGGAAGTCGATGGAGATGCGGTGCAGGTAGAGGGTGCCGCCGCGGTCCTTGTAGGCGTACAGGGTCCAGTGGTTGCCCGACCCGTCCGATCCCATCTCTTCGGGAGGGAGGACCCCTCCCCCGAGTTGTTTGACCCGGACGTTCATCATCGGGGTGGAGGAGTCGTCGCCACCCTTCTGGTCGTCGAAGAGCTTGGTCCGCTCGGGCATGGTGAAGCCGGTGAGCAGGCGGACCGCGGGGCCCCAGTGGTCGTCGGGCATGGGTGTGGGCGCTCCTGATGCCGGGCGGACGGATCGGGTACGGGGTCAGGTACGGGTCGTGTTCGCACCGGTGTGGGCGGGGTTGTCGGTGGTCGCGACCGTGATGTGGTCCAGGAACTCCTCCGCGGAGATCCGGTCGAACTGCTGGTGCTGTTTCTGCAGGAAGTCCTGGATGAGCTTGATCAGGCCGTCGTGCAGCTGCTGGTAGCTCTGCTGCTGGCCCTTGAGGATGTCGTCGATGTTCTTGGCACCGCTGACCGTGTTGGTGTTCAGGGACGCACCGTGCACGCTGTCGTCGCCGGCCATGAAGCCGATGGCGAGCGGCCGGCGCAGCGCCACGTTCTCCGTGTTGGTGTAGCCGTTCGCGATGTCGCCCACCGAGATCTGTCCGCCGTGCTCACGGCGGGCCTGCAGGATCGAGTTGACGAAGTCGGTGACCGGGCCGTCGACGAACCTCTGCAGGGCGGCGGCGTCGAGCTTGGTCAGGTCGGCGGTGATCGGCACGTGCGCTCCTTCGGGGACGGGGACGGGAGGACCGGCGCGGCGCGGCCCGTCGGCGGGCCGCGCCGCGCGGGACGTCAGATCGCCATGCCGTCCCAGCTGTCGGCGAGTCTGCGGTCGAAGCCCTGGTACGCGCTGCCGATCTCGTCCAGCAGACCGGCGTGGGACAGCAGCGTCTTCTGCGCGTTGTCGAGCATGGTCTGCCACTCGCGGAACTTCGCCTCGAAGCTCGCCGCCGCGTTGCCGGAGGCGTTGGGGGCCCACTGCCGTACGGCGTCGTGGGTGTCGGCGAGGAGGGCCTCGATCTTGTTGCTGGCGTTGAAGAGCGTCTCGACGACCTGCCCCGTGGCGCCGTACTGGATGAAGATCGAGCCGAAGTCTTGCCCGGGCGTAGCTGGCATGGCTTTTCCTTTTCCGGGGGGATACAGAGGAGGTGACGGACCGGCGCCGTGCGGAGCCCGTCGGCGACAGGGGGTCAGCGGCCGATGAGGTCGCTCTTCGCGCCGTGCGACCTGATGGAACTGGTGACGTCGCTGACCATCTTCCGCTGCCCGGCGTCGTGCGTGTCGACCATGTTGTTCGCCACGGTCCGAAGGCCGTTGACGACCTTCTGGACCGAGGCGTCCCAGTCGGCGAGCACCTTCTGGAAGGCCGCTCCGTCCTCGCCCTGGTAGGCGCTGCTCAGCGCCGAGGCCTGCTCCTTGGCGGTGTTCTTCACCGCCGTGATCTGGTCCACGCCCTGCAGCATGCGATCGGCGATCTTCCGGTTGTCACTTGATGAGCTCGACTGGGTGCCGTCGGCCACAGCGTTCCCCTTTCGTGGAGCAGTCGCCCGTTCCCGTCACGGCGGGACGGGGCGCTGCGAAGACAGAGTCACCGGGCCGGCACCTCACGGCGGGCGAGGCACCGCGCGCTCGTGTTCCCGGCCCTGTCCTGGCGGACCACGCGGGGGGCTCGGGGGAAAGCGTCCCTCCGGCCACCTCGCGGAACAGTGGAACTGCTCAGGGTTTCGTCACGAGGATCGCGCGGTGCCGCGGAACAGTCGATACGTCACCTGACTGAATCGCGTCGCGACCGGCGTCCCGGGGCACGCTCACGAGAACAGCCCGCGGACGTCGAGGACCCGGGCGGCCAGGAACAGCAGCACCACGGCTCCGGCGACGCGCCCCCACGGGGAGGCCCGTCCCCGCACCACCGCGTCACGCACCACCGCGAGGCGGCGCGTGACCGCTCCCGCCCTTTTCGTCCGCCCCCACGCCGCCGCGAAGGCGATCATGGCGAGACCCAGCGCGACGCACCCTCCCGCGACGGCGAAGCGGACGGTCTGTGACGCGGGGAGCGCCGTCGCCAGGATCAGCGCGACGGCCACGGCGGCGGCCGGTACGAGGGCGGTCAGCCGTTCCGGCGGGCCGCCCGGCGCCGTCGACTGCAGGAAGAGAAGCAGGGCGAGTCCTGCGGCGAGCGCGAGGCCGGGGGCGTCACCGACGACGACCAGCACCAGACAGGCGGCCGCCAGCACCGACCGGGCCCCCGCGAGCACGGCGACACGCCAGTCGTCGGCGGCACGCCCTTCGCCGCCCGGCCGTGGCGCGGGCCACAGCCCCGCCAACTGGACGGCGAGGCGCGCCGCGAAGGCGCCCGGGCCGAGCGCCACGAGGGCCACCGTCGCGGCCGCCCGGCCGGAGGACAGTCCGACCAGTTCCACCAGTGCTCCGGCCAGCGCCGCGGCCGCCCCGAGCAGCACCAGGGCGGCGAAGAGCATCGGCCGGACGCCCACCACGACCATCACCACCACGGCGCCGCCGACGACGCCGGCGGCGCCGGGCAGCAGTCGCTCCGCCGAGGGCCGCCACACGTCGGGGTCCGGTGGGACGAGCCATCCCGCCAGCGCGCAGAAGGCCACCGCGGTCACGCCCAGCACGACCGCGGTCGACGGGTCGCCCGCGGCGCGCGAGGCGGCCAGGCCGCCCGCCAGTGCCAGGACGGCGGCCGTGCCGGCCACCGTGAGGGCACCGGCCCGTCCGGTGTCCGTCGCGGGGACCGACAGGAGGAGCAGGACGAACAGGGCGGCTGTGAAGACCACGGCCGACCAGCGCAGGACCCGGCGGGCGGCGTGGTCGCTCCAGTGGTGGCCCAAGGTGTCCATGCTGGCGGCGATGCCGTCGACGAGGTCGTCGTAGGGCGGCTCCGGCCGGGCGTCGGCCCGTGGCCGCAGACGCAGTACCGCGCCGTCCCGTCCGTCGACCGTGCCCTCGTGGTCGAGCGGGGAGGCCGCCGCGTCGAACAGGGTCCATCCGCCGTGTTCCACGCCCGACTCGACCGTGTCCTTCCCGGCGATCCTGAGGACGGTGGGCAGCAGGTCGGCGACGGTCGTTCCCGGCGGGACGGAGAACTCTGCGGTCTGCTCGGGCAGTTCGACGGTGATCCGGATCGGTCCGGCGGATGCGCGTTCGGCCACGGGTTTCCTTCCTTCAAGGGCGGACATCGGGGCGCGGCCCCGTCGACGGCGGCCGAGAGGCGCCGGACGTTGCTATGGTCGCGACACCGCCGTCAGGTCGTCCCTTCCTCCGGCAGGGCGTGCACCGTCCGCCCTGTCTCCTTGCCCGGAGTGCCGCCCCGTGGAGCCCGTCGTCCTCCCGGAGGAACCCCGCGCACCGGCCCGGCGAGCGTCGTCACCCTCCTGGAGGCCCCTTTGAGCGTGGTCCTGTTCCGTCGTCCAGCCCGCCGCAGGGGGCCGGAGATGCCCGACGGCGAGGTGAGTCTTCAGGAGCCCCCGGCGATGCCGGAGGCCGCTTCCAACTCGGCGGCGCTGTGGACGTTCATGCCGATGGCCATGATGTCGATGTCGATGATGGTGCTGTTCCTGCGCCCCGGACAGAGTTCCGCCCTGAACTACGTCGCGATGGGCATGATGGCCGGCTCCTCGGTGATGATGATGGTGGGTCAGGTCGTCCAGCGGCGCGGTGAGCGCAAGACCCAGATGAACGGTCAGCGGCGTGACTACCTGCGCTACCTGTCGCAGGTGCGGCGACGGGTGCGCCGGGCGATCGACGAGCAGCGCGACGCGCTGTTCTGGCAGCATCCCCACCCCGAGGCGCTCGTCTCGCTGGTGGGCACCAGCCGCCAGTGGGAACGGCGCGGGACCGACGAGGACTTCGCGGAGGTGCGGATCGCCGTCGGCGAGCAGCGGCTGGGACTGCGCCTGGCGCCGGTGTCGACGCGTCCGGTGGAGGACCTGGAGCCCTTGTCCGCGCACGCCCTGCGCAGCTTCATCCGGGCGTACACGTCCATCCCCGACCAGCCGATCGCGCTCTACCTCCGCGCGTGGTCCCGTGTACTGCTGCAGGGCGACCCCGCCCGGGTGCGGGACACGGCGCGGGCGTTCGTCGCGCAGCTCGCCGCGTTCCACAGCCCGGACGAACTGTGGATCGCCCTCTGCGTCTCGCCGGAGGCACAGCGCGAGTGGGAGTGGGTCAAGTGGCTTCCCCACGCCCAGCACCCCCAGGCCGGCGACGGGGCCGGCCAGACCCGGATGGTCGCCGGTTCGATGAGTCAGCTGGAGGACCTGATCGGGGCCGAGTTCGGTGAACGGGCGGGATTCGACCCCACGATCTCTCCCGGCCGCGAGGAGCCCTTGGTGGTGGTCGTGATCGACGGTGGCAACGTCCCCGCCGGCCACCGTTTCGACGGCTCCGGTTTCCGCAACGCGGTGGCGGTCGACCTCTCCTCGGCACTCCGCTGGCGGGCGGGCCGCACCACCCTGCGGCTGCGGGTCGGGGAGGACGGGCTGGAGCTGATCCGCACGGACCGCAACCGGCGGGAACAGGCGACGGCGCTGGGCGCACCGGACGCCCTGGGCCGGCACGGCGCCGCCGCCCTGGCCCGCGCCCTCTCCCCCTTCCGGACCTCGTCCGGCGGCGGTGACGGCGGGGAGGGGCTGGGCGGCGACGTCCAGCTGACGAACCTGCTCGGCATCAACGACCTGCGGAGCCACGACGCGGCGGCCCTGTGGCGGGGGCGCGGCGAGAGCCGGCACCTGAAGGTTCCGATCGGGGTGGCGGCCAACGGCGCGCCGGTGGAGCTCGACCTCAAGGAGTCGGCGCTGGGCGGGATGGGTCCGCACGGGATGCTGATCGGCGCGACGGGCTCCGGGAAGAGCGAACTGCTGCGGACCCTGGTGCTGTCGCTCGCCCTGTCGCACTCCTCGGAACGCCTGAACTTCGTCCTGGTGGACTTCAAGGGCGGCGCGACCTTCCTGGGTCTGGACACGCTGCCGCACGTCTCCGCGGTGATCACCAACTTGGCCGACGAGGCCGCGCTGGTGGACCGGATGCGGGACGCCCTGCACGGAGAGCTGATGCGCCGCCAGGAACTGCTGCGGCAGGCCGGCAACTACGTCTCGGCACTGGAGTACGAGCGGGCCAGGGCGGGCGGCGCGCCGCTGACTCCCCTGCCCAGCCTGTGCGTGGTGGTCGACGAGTTCAGCGAACTCCTCTCCGCCCACCGCGACTTCATGGACCTCTTCGTCATGATCGGCCGGCTCGGCCGCAGTCTCGGCGTGCACCTGCTCCTCGCCTCCCAGCGTCTGGACGAGGGCCGGGTGCACCAGCTGGAAGGGCACCTGTCGTACCGGATCGGTCTGCGGACCTTCTCCGCGATGGAGAGCCGGGGCGTGCTGGGGGTGCCGGACGCGTACCAGCTGCCGCCGGAGCCGGGGAACGGTTATCTCAAGAGCGGTACCGAGGAGTTGCTGCGGTTCAGGGCGGCGTACGTGTCGGGTCCCTACCGGGGTCGCGACCGCACCGCCTCGCAGGCGCGGGCCGCGAGCCAGATCGTCCCGTGGAGCGCCGAGTGGGTGGTGCCCCGGCAGACGGAGCGGCCGGCCGCGCCGGTCGTGGAGGAGAGCGCGGAGAGCCTGCTGGCGGTGGCGGTGGACCGGCTCCACGATTCCGGGCCGCCCGCGTACCAGGTCTGGCTGCCGCCGCTGGAGGCGTCCCCCGGCCTGGACCAGCTCCTGCCCCCGCTGGAACCCGATCCCGAACGCGGGCTGATCACCGCCGGACGGGGCGTCGAACCGCATCTGACGGCCACGGTGGGCGTCGTGGACCGGCCCTTCGAGCAGACCCGGGACCTGCTGCGGGTGGACCTGTCGGGCGCCGGCGGCCATGTGGCGCTGGCGGGCGGCCCGCAGAGCGGGAAGAGCACCCTCCTGCGCACCCTGCTGTGCTCCCTCGCCCTCAGCCACACCCCGCGGGAGGTCCAGTTCTACTGCTTGGACTTCGGCGGTGGGGTCCTGACCGGACTGGCCGGGCTGCCCCATGTGGGCGGCGTGACGGGGCGGCTGGATCCCGAGAGGGTCCAGCGGACCGTGGCGGAGGTCGGTACGGCGCTGGCGCGCAGGGAGCGGTTCTTCCTCGAACACGGCGTCGAGAACATGGCGGCGTACCGCCGGCGACGGGCGGCGGGCGAGTTCCCGGAGGAACCGCTCGGCGACGTCTTCCTGGTGATCGACGGGTGGGCGACGGTCAAGCAGGACTTCGAGGGCCTCGTCGAGGAGGTCGGCAAGCTGGTCCAGCGCGGCCTCACCTACGGGATCCACGTGGTGATCGCGGTCAGCCGGTGGATGGAGCTGTCTCCCGCCCTGCGCGATCAGGCCGGGACCAAGCTCGAACTGCGCCTGGGTGACCCGATGGACTCGACGGTGGACAGCCGCAAGGCCGCCACCGTCCCGCGCGACGCTCCCGGAAGGGGCCTGACCGCCGCGTCGAAGCTGCACTACCTCACCGCGCTGCCGCGCGTCGACGGCTCCTCCGAGACCGAGGACCTCGCCGAGGGAGCGGCGGCCCTGGTGGCCGCGGTCAGGGAGCACTGGGGCGCGCGTGCGGGCGCGCCGGCCGTGCGGATGCTGCCGACCGAGGTGCCGGCCACCGGGCTGCCCGCCCCCTCGGGAACGCGTCTGGCCCTGGGGGTCGAGGAGACGGAGCTGGGCCCGCTGTGGCACGACATCATGGAGAGCCCCCACCTGGTGGCGGTCGGCGACACCGAGAGCGGCAAGACGAACCTGCTGCGCGTCTTCGCCCAGGCACTGGTCGCGCGGTACTCGCCGGCGGAGGCCCGCATCCTGGTGGTGGACTACCGGCGCGAACTCGTGGAGGCCGTGCCGGAGGAGTACCGCCTGGGACACGCCGTCACCGTCGACGCCCTGCGCGAGTACGTGCACGGCGCCTCGGAGGCGATCCACGACCGCATGCCCGGTGAGGACGTCCCTCCGTCCCGCATGCGCCTGTGCGACTGGTGGTCGGGGCCGCGGCTGTTCGTCCTCGTGGACGACTACGAACTGGTGGAGAACGGCCTCGACAACGCCTTCCAGCCGTTGTTCCCCTACATCGCTCTGGGGTACGAGGTCGGGATGCACTTCGTCGTCGCCCGGGCGTCGGCCAACGCCATACGGGGCATGAACGATCCTCTGCTGCGGCGGATCGCGGAGGCGAACAACACCCAGCTGGTCATGTCCTGTCCGCCGTCCGAAGGCATGTTCGTCGACGGCGTCCGGCCCAAGCTGCTGCCGCCGGGGCGGGCGTTCCACGTCGCGCGGCGGAAGGCGACGATGGTCCACCTCGCGCAGGCGGCGTCCACCGGGGAGCGATCCGGCCGGTGAGGACGCGACGGGGGCGGCCGAGGCATCGGTCCGCCCCCGTCACGTGCTCACGTGCCGGAGCCGTCGCCGCCCGCGGTCACCAGGCCGGGGGCGGTCGGACGGTACGGAAGCGAGGCCGCCGGACGGCCGGAGGGGCGGCCGGTGTCGGCCGCCCACTTCTCCACCGCCTGCTCCAGGCCGACGAGGGCCGCCTGGTCGGCCGCCTGGAGCCCTCCCGTGCCGCCGCCCTCGGCCGCCGCCTCCCCCGCGGCCGCCTCCCGGAGCCACACGCTGCGGCGCCCGCCGTCCTCCCGCACCGCGAGCACGGTGAACCGGGTCTCCGGCAGGAAGACGACCCGGGTGGGAAAGGCCCGGTCCAACAGGGCCGTCCTCCTCGCGGTGGCCGCCCAGAACAGCAGATCGGTGTTGCCCTGCTGGGACGGGTCCACCCGGATCAGGGCGGTGGTGAGGGACCAGTCGACGACCGTCGTCCGCCCGCGGAACCAGGCGAACTCCGCGTCGCCGAGATCGGTCCGCATGATCGCGGCGCCCCGGTACGACGGGAGCCGCCGCAGGCCGGCGACCACACAGCGGGCGGTTCCCGGCCGGGTGCCCGGCGTGCCCGCGCGCAGCTCCCGATCGAGCTCCGGCATGGTGCCCGTCAGGTACAGCCGGGCGGCGGTGAGGTCGGCGACGGCTCTTTCGCCGTCGCCCGACGGGCCGCGCAGCCCCGGTACCTCGGACAGGGTGCGCAGCACGGAGCCGGCCGCCGTGTCGTAGTCGGCGCCGAAGGAGGTGCGCAGCTCCGCACGGGCGGGATCCAGTTCGTCGGTCTCCGCGACGGTCCTCGTCCCGGACGGGGGGACCGGCTGCACGCGCACGCCGGAAGGTGCCGGAGAAGGGACGGGGAGGGAGGAGGAGCGTTCCACCGGTGCCCCGGGAACCGCCGGAGCGCCGGTCCGCTCCTCCTCCCCCGCCGGGTCCACGAGGCCGTTCAGCAGGGCGTCGTCCCCGGTGAGCAGGACGGGGACGGGGCCTGCGGCGGAGGGCGCACCCGGGGGCCCGGCGGGCTCGTCCGGCCGCTCGGTCGACGGCCCGGCGCCCTCGGGACCGGCCGCTCCCGGACCGGCTTCTCCCGCCGGGAGGGACGCGGACGCGGCCTCGCGTCCCGTGGTCCCGGGACCGAGCCTCGCGGCGGGCGTCACGCCCGCCGCGGGGGCCGGCGGGCCCTCCGTCCCGGCCGGGCCCGTCCGGTCCGGGGGATCTTCCGGCGCGGGGGGAACCGCCGCCGCGAACCGTCCGGCGGCCTCGGCCGTGGGTTCGGGGAGCCCGTCGGGGACGGGCCGCGGGGGGAGGAGGCCCCCGGCGGCCGCGGAGACGGTCCGCGGGGAGGAGGACGCCACCGTCCCGGCGGGCACCGGCGGCGGACCCGCCGGGCGGCGCGCTTCGGTGTCGGGGTCCGGCACGGACGGCGGGAGGCCGGGGACGGTGCCGCCGGGCGACCGGTCGTCCTCGGGCGCCGCAGGTCCCGGTGCGGGCAGGACGAGCGAGAGCGCCCGGGTCTCGGCGTCCAGGTCGAGCAGGACCCGGTGGGCCAGTTCGCGCAGTCTGCGCTCCGAGTCCGGCGGCACCACGCTGTGCAGCAGCGAGGCACGGTGCGGATCGGGGGGCAGGGCCCGTACGGCCTCCGCGCCCTCGGGGACGGCGGCCGGTCTGACCCACAGACCGCTCTGGACCACTTCCAGGACGGCTCCGGACTCCAGGGCGTACGTTCCCGGAGCGACCTCGTCCCCGTCCGTCGGAGGCCGGCGGTGGGCCAGCACCTTGGGGGCGGGGGCGGGCGCACCGGGGGCCGTGCGGGGGTGGAAGCGCACTTCCTGGGCGAACGCGTGCCAGGTCTCCTTGCCGTCCCCGTCGAGGACGTGCGTCTCCGTCCGGTGCCACGTGCCCGAGGGAAGGCCGTTGAAGCAGTCGACGGGTCGGTCGAGCAGGTCGGCGAGGGACTGTCCGAGGGGTTCGGGGCGGGCGGCGTCCACGGGACCGTACTGGAAGAAGCGCACGAGGGGCCGGGCCGCGATCCGCACGGAGTCCCAGTAGCGGGCCACGTCCCGGAGGGGGACGGGCTCTCCGCCCGGGCTGCCGACCGCGACCGGCAGCAGGTCCCGCCGCGGCTGGACGGCCGCGACGAGGCGCTGCCGGTGCGCCGCGAGGTCCGGGGCGTCCGCCGTGACGCGCACCCACATGCCGGCCGGGAGGGGCTCCACCACGGTCCGCTCGCTCACCCTCCACGGGCGCTCGGGGACGAGCGGCTCCCAGACCGGTGCGGGATAGCGCTGCGAGACCCGCACCGGTGAGGCGTCCGGGGAGAAGCGCAGCCACCCGCTTCCCTCCTCGGCCGCGACGTAGAGGGCGCCCCCGCGGGCGACGCGCAGGGTCCCGTCGGGCAGGAGCACCGTACGGCCCAGCCGGTCGGCGAACCACTGCCCCACCGTGCGGGTGTCCTCGTCCGGCGGGCGTCCCGGAACCATGCGGAGAGGGCCTTCGAGCTCTTCGAGCAGGGAGGCCACCTGGCGCCAGGCCGCACGCCCGGAGTCCGCCGGCAGGTCGAGGACGACCAGCGCGTTCCCCTCGTCCGGCGGAAGTCCGGCCGCGAACGCCCGGGACCGGTCGTCAAGGGCGTCCCTGGGATGGACGAGCAGGGCGTCGCCCGCCCTGCTCGCTGCCATCGGGACGTGCTTGCGCCCCCAGCCGATGCGCGGTGCCACGGGTGGCCTCCCCGGTGTCGTGGACGACGGTGTGGTGGGCCGGGGCGGCGGGCCGTTCGCCGGACTCGTACGGACCCGTGGCGGGCCCCGGCCGGATCGTGACGACACTACGGCGGACGGCGTCGCGACCGGCCCCGCGCCCGGCGGGACTGCCTGAACGAGCCGCGGGTCCTTCCCGTCCGGTCGCCGTCCGCCCGGCCCGGCGGCCCGGGGCCGCCTCCAGGGGCGTGGTCAGCGGCGCACCCACTTCTGGTGCGCCCTGCCGTTGCAGGACCACAGCTGCAGCCGGGCGCCGTTGCCGGCGTTCGCGTCGATGATGTCGAGGCACTTGTCGGCGGCTGGATTGACCAGGTCCTCGCGGGAGTTGAGGACCCACTTCTGCCGGGCGCCGCCGGTGCACGCGGCGAGCTGGATCGGCGAGCCGTCCGCTCCGGACTGCCACGCGCTCGTGAGGCAGAAGCCCATGGCGCGCAGGGTCCCGTCCGAGCGGAACTCCCAGCGCTGGTTGGAGTGGGGAGCGCAGTCCCACATCTGCAGCCGTGTGCCCGCGGCGGCCCGGTAGTCGGTGACGTCGACGCAGCGGCCGTTCAGCTTGCTGACGATGTGGTGGACGACGGGTGACGCGGCCGCCGGCGCGGCGGGGGCCGCGGTGGTGGACGTGGGTCTGGGCGTGGGCCCGGGCGTGGACGTCGGCCTGGCGGTGGCCGTGGCTCTCCGCGTGGGCTCGGCGGTGGGCTTCGCTCCGGTGGTGTCGCTGTCCCGGCCCTCCCTCCGGGGCGCCGTCCGGAAGTCGTGACCGCTTCCCGAAGCCGTGTCCTGCCGCGCGGGCCCGGCCGGGAGCGGTCCTGCCGCGCCGCCGGCCCCGCGCGGGGGGCGGGGGAGCCGTGCGGCGGCGGTCGGTGTTCCCGATCCGCGCCCCTTGCCGGACGGCACCAGGGCCGGATCGTTCCAGGTTCGCGGTGCGGACGTCGAGGGCGAGGGGCTGACGCCCGGGGGCAGGACGGAAAGGCTCTGCGCCGCTCCCGGGCCGTCCGCCCCGGCCTCGGTGTCCCCGTCGGCAAGCGGTTCGCCGCGCGCGCCCAGGGTGACGAGCGCGACCAGCACTGCGGCTCCGCCGAGTGCCGTCGCGGCGAGGAGGACCGGCCGATGGCGCACGGGACGCGGCTCGTCCTCGTCCTGGGCGCCGTCCGGGGCGCCGGGGTCCGCGGCCGCGCCCTCCTCTTCTCCTCCGCCGCTCGCCGGGGTCCCTGCCACGGAGGACTCTGCGGTCGCCGGGACCGGGAAGGACGTCCGGTCCTCCGGCCCGCCTTCCACCGCCGCCTCCTCCTCGGCCGTCCCGTCCTCGTTCCGGAGCGGTGGGGTTTCCTCCAGGGGGGACCGGGAGGTCGCGCCGGAGGACGGTCGACCGGGGCCGGGTGCCGTTCCGTCGGACGCGCCGGCGGCTGCGCCGGTGCGAGCGGCGTCCGCGGAGTTCTCGCGGGTCCCGGTCTCCGGCCACGGAAGCGTCTGCTCCCACACGGCGGCGCGGTCTCCCTCACGCGGACCCGGAGCGGCCCCGCCGGCGACGGCCGGGGACGAGGCGGCCGGAGCCGCCGGCGGGGCAGGACCCTCTTCCTCGTTCGCACCGGGGGTTCCGGTCTCCTCGGGGAGCGGCTGTTCCCACACGGCGGTCTGCGGCGGTCGTCCCGCCCTCCCACGTGTCACTGCGCACCTTCCCGTTCGCGTACGACGCACCCTTCACGGGCGGGCCGGTTCCAGGCCCACGCGGCCAGTAGGAGGAGTCCGCCCCTCGGCCCACAAGGGTTCGCTTCCGGGTCCGGCCGTCCTTACCGGGCCCGTTGCACCTTCGGTCGTCCCGGCGCGGTCCCCGGAGAGCGCCGGTCGTGCGGGGAAGGCCGCCGCGCGGCCCCTCGGGCAGTACCGGGTGTCCGAAGAGGGCGGATCCGCGTGCCGCCCCGGCGGGGGCGGGCCCGTTCCTGTTGTGATGGACCGCCGTCCGAAGCGGTACGTGTCCCCACCGCGGCCCGGACCCCGCGGGGCGTCACCGCTGCGCGGACGGCCGTCCGAGGGGCGTTCGTCGAGAAAGGTCTGATCGTCCATGTGTCCCACCAGGCCCTCTGTGGCGAATGCCCGTCCTTTACGCGACACGGCGCACGACGGCCGGGTCCGTCTGGCCGCCGCGAACGCCCGTCCGGAAGGCGACGGGACCGTGCCCGGACGGGAACGCGTCGAACTGCTGGGACACCGCGCTCCCCGTACGACGCTGGCCAAGGCCCTGACCGCCGCCCGCGCGCACGGCCAGGGCAGCGCGCTCCAGTTGTCGGGGGACGCCGGCGTGGGCAAGAGCGCTCTGCTGGCGTACGCCTCGGCGGAGCAGCGGGCGCGCCGGGGCACTTGCGTGCGGATATCGGCCGTCGAGTCCGAACGGGGCCTGCCGTACGCGGTGCTGCACCAGCTGGTGTACGCCCTCCGGGCCTCGCTGGCGAGGTTGCCGTCCTCGCCCCGGGGGGTTCTGGAGACGCTCCTGGGCAGTCATCCGCCGGGCCTGGCCCCGGTGAACGCGCTCCCCCACCCCCTGCTGGGCGGCCGGGACGCCGACGAGGAGGCGTGGGACCAGCGGTCGTTCTCCTTGTCGGTCTCCCTGCTGGCGTTGCTGCACGAGGCCGCCGAGGAGGCGGGTTCCCTCCTGGTGTGCGTCGACGACGCGCAGTGGACCGACGTGCCGAGTGCCCGGGTGCTCGGGTTCATCGCCCGGCGGCTGCGCACGGAGCCCGTCGTCCTGCTCACCGCGATACGCGCGGACCGGGCGGGCGGGCTCGCGGACGAGCACCTTCCCCCCGTCCGGGTTCCCCCGCTGGAGGCGGAGGACGCCGAGCGCCTGCTGCGGCTTCGCTTCCCGGACCTCGCGCCGGAGGTCCGGACGGCCGTCCTGCGCGGCGCCCGGGGCAATCCGCGGGCGCTGCTGGACCTGCCCGCGCTTCTCGACGCGGACCAGCGGACAGGCCGGGCCCCCCTGCCCGATCCGCTTCCGGTCACCCCCAGGGTGGCGCGGCCCGTCCTGGAGCGGGTGACGGCGCTGTCCCCGGCGGCAGCCGAGTTGCTGATGCTCGCGGTGGTGGAGGGCGACGCCACCCTGCGGACGCTCTGGGCCGTCCAGCCCGGAGCCGGCGACGCGCTCGCGGAGCTGGAGCGGGCGGGGCTGGCACGGGTCCCTCCCGGCGGGGAGCGACTGGAGTTCCCGGAGCCGCTGGTGCGCGCGGCCCTGCTCCACGACGCGGAACCGGGGCACCTGCGCACCGCGCACCGGATGCTCGCCGACGCTCCGGACCAGACGGCGGAGCGCAGGGCCGCCCACCTCAGCGCGGCGGCGCTCGGTGTGGACGAGACGGCAGCGCAGGCGCTGCAGGAGGCGGCGCTGCAGGTGGGCGGCGAGGGTGCGGCCGCGACGGCGGTGGCGGCGCTGCGCCGTGCCGCCGATCTGAGTCCGCGGCCCGCGGGACGGACGCGGCGACTGGCGCTGGCGGCGGCCGCCGCCGCGCGGTCGGGGCTGCTGACCGAGGCCGCCGATCTGACCCGGCACACCGCCGTCGTGACGGCCGGGCCGGTCGATCGGATGTACACGGCCCTCGCGGAAGCGGCCCTCCTTCTCGACCACGAGTGCGACCCCGACTCCGCCGTGGACTGCCTGGTGGACGCCCTCGCCCTGGGGTCCTCCCTGACGGACGAGGAGACCGATCTCACGGCGCTGCGCGGAGAGCTGGGGTCCGCTCTCCTCTTCGCGCGGGCCATGGCCGGGTCGGCCCCCGTTCTCAACACGTCGTCCCCTGCCGGCCCGGCGTCGGGGCCCGGGGAGGAGGCCCTCCTGGTGGGTCCGGCGGGACCGGACCCCTCGTGGAGGCTTCTCTCCCGTGCGTGGCACGAGCTGGCGGCGCACGGCTCCCTCGGCCTGTCGCGCCCCGGGACCAAATGGTCGGTGGCCCGGGCGGGCGAGCGGGGTGAGGTGCCGACGCGCGTCCAGGGGCTCCTGCTGCTGGCACGGGACGCCTACACCCGGGGCCGCTGGCAGGAGGGCGAGGCGTTCGCCCTGGAGGCCGCGACGCTCGCGGAATCACGCGGCCTGCGCGTCTCCCGCGCCTTCGCGGCCGCGCAGGCGTCCCTGTTCGCGGCGGTGCGCGGCGACGTGGCGGCGGCCCACCGGCGGCTGGCGACCGCCGAGGAAGGCGTACCGGGGTGCTGCACCGGGGTGCGCGCCGCGGCCGCGCACACCCGGCTGATGCTGGCGCTGGCACGTGAGGACGGCGTGGCGGCGGCTTCGGCCGGTGCCTCGCTGCCGGCTGACTCGACCGTGCTGGGGGACTCCCTGCTGTTCGACCGGGTCGAGGCGGCGCTGGTGGCGGGGATGCCGCGGGTCGCCCGCGATCTGCTCTCCCCGGATGCCGCGGCGGCGGGCGGGGGCGCGCCGGAGCGGCGGGCCGTGCCGGCGAGGGCCGCGGGTGTCCTGCTGACGGAGGCCGGAGGGGCCGAGGCGGCGCTCGCGGGCCTTCCGTCCGTCCTGCGGGACGTGGCCGCGCCGTTCGAGAAGGCCAGGGTCCAGTTGTTCCTGGGCAGGAGGCTGGCCGAGGCCGGTGCGAAGGAGCAGGCCGCAGCGCTGCTGGACGCCGCCGCGACGGCGTTCCGGGGCATCCACGCCGTTCCGTGGCTGGAACGGACCAGGAGCGTGCGGCGCGGTCTGCGGATCACGGGGCAGTCCCCGCTGGTCCAGGGGGAGCTGACGTCGCAGGAGCTGCAGATCGCCAGGCTCGCCGCGAGCGGTCTGTCCAACCGGCAGATCGGGGCCCGGTTGTTCGTCTCGCACCGCACGGTGAGCACCCACCTGTACAACCTCTTCCCCAAGCTCAACGTCGCGTCGCGGGCCGCGTTGCGCGACGCCCTGCAGGCGGCCGGCCTGGACGGCGCCGAGCCGGCGGTGAGCGGCGACGCGGAGGACCGGGACGGCGGTGACGCGGAGGCGACGTAGACGTATCCGGTCCCCGCGTGACGGCACGGCATGACGTATTGGCTCAGACGGATGACGTAGTCGTCTTCTCGGGCCGAGTGGGCCTGCCTACGATCGCGGGCATGCGGCACGGACCCGGTCGCCGGCCTGTGCGGGCGACGGCGACGAGGTCGAGGGACGCGACCTCCCCGACCGGCGTCGCCGCACGCCCCCGATCGCCGGCCCCCGCTGTTCCCGACCCGGAGAAGCCTCCATGACCACGACAGAAGTGGCGTTGATCGCCGATGACCCGATCACCGCGGCCGGGATCGGAGGCCTTCTCACCCACAAGGACGGGCTGCGGTTCCTGCCCGCGGCCGACGGAGTCCCCGCCGATGTGGTGCTGGTGGTGGCGTTCGCACTCGGCGGGGACGTGCTCGCCCGGCTGCGCGCGGCGGTGACGAGCGCTCACGACCCGTACGTGCCCGTGGTCGTCGCCTCCGACGGACTGTCGCGGGAGCAGTACGAGCGCGCTTCGGCGGAGCGCCTGCTCGTCCTCCTGGACCGGCGGAGCACCACGTTCGCGGAGGTCCGGCGTGCCGTACGGGACCAGGCCGCCGCCGCGGCGCTCCGCCGCGCGGGCACACCGGAGACCGGTCCGCCCGTGCGGCCGACGGGAGACGTGCTCGACGAGCTCTTCCCCGAGGACTCCCCGCCCCACGGAGGTCTGCTCCACCGCGAGATCAGGGTGCTCCGCCTTCTCGCCCTGGGGCGGACCACCGAGGAGATAGCCGAGGAACTCAACTTCTCGCAGCGGACGATCAAGGCGATCATCCACGACATGCTGGTCCGGATGCACCTGCGCAACCGGCAGCACGCGGTGGCCTACGCCATCAGGCACAGCGTCCTGTGACACCGCGCCGGGGCTCCCGTCCCCGACCACGAGGCCCCGGGGCGACCGCCGGACGGCGCCGTCGTGCTCGCCGGTCGCTCCCCACTGTGCCCCGTCGTGGGCCGCGGGCCGGGCCGTACCCCTCGCCGCCCGCCCTTCGCGCCGTGCGGTCGTGCCCCATCGGCGGTGCGGCGGAACCGGGTTCGCCGGACGGGGCCGGTCCGCCCTGCCCGGACCCTCGCGGCGGCATGTCGGGCACACCCTCGGGCGCCGGGGTCCACCGGGGCCACGCGGCTCGTGCAGCAGATGACCGAGACGTCCCCGTCCTTCCCTCCCGGACGGACGGGGACCGGGCGACCGGGAGTGCCCGGCCGGCAGGTGAGGAGAGACGATGGGCGGGCCGGTGCGGACCGAGGCGGTGGTGGGGCGCCGTCTGTTGCTGCGGGGCGCGGTGTCGGCACCGCTGGCGCCGGCGGTGGCCGGATGCGGGCCGGCGCTGCGGCGGAACGGCCGCGGACCGGTGACGCTGGCGACCGGCAAGGACCTGACGGGCTACCTGCCCGGCGTCCTGGCGGAGTGGAACCGGCGCAGGCCCCGGGAACGGGTGCGGCTGGTGGAACTGCCGGAGTCCGCGGACGAGACCCACGCGCAGCTGGCGGACGGCCTCGTCGGGGGAGGAAGCCGCTTCGACGTCCTGAACATCGACGTCTCGTGGACGGCGCGGTTCGCGAGTCGCGGGTGGATCAGGCCGCTGGAGCCCGGACGGTCGGACGAGGACGGGCTGCTGCCTCAGGTGCGGCGGAGCGGGACGTACCGGGGCGGGGTGTACGCCGCCCCGTACGTCACCGACGCGGGGTTGCTGTATTACCGCAGCGACGTGCTGGAAGCCGCCGGCGAACGTCCTCCGGTCACCTGGCGCGAGCTCGTCCGCCAGGCGTCGGTGCTGGCTCCGGAGGCGGGACTGCACGGCTATGCGGGGCAGTTCCTGCCCTACGAGGGTCTGACGGTGAACGTGCTGGAAGCGGTGGCGTCCGCCGGCGGCTCGCTCGTGCGCACCGACGACGGCTGTCCGGAGGGCCTGTCGCCGCGCGTCGCCGCGGGGCTCCGGTTCCTGGCGGACGGGGTGCGGGCGGGCTGGATACCCCGCGCCGCCCTGGGTTTCAAGGAGGAGGAGTCCCGGCGGGCGTTCGGGGCGGGGAGGCTGCTGTTCCTCCGCAACTGGCCGTACGCCCACGCGCGGCTCCAGCACGGCACCTCGGCGGTGGCGGGCCGTTTCGGGGTCGTCCGCCTGCCGGGGCCGGCGGGTCCCGGCAGACCGGTCCTCGGCGGATCGGGCCTCGCCCTCGCCGCCGGAAGCGCCCACCCGAGGACGGCGGCGGACCTGATCGCCCACCTCACCGGGGAAGAGGTACAGCGCCGCGTCCTGGAGGTGGGAGGGCTCCCGCCGGTGAGGGAAGACCTCTACCGCGACCGGGAGCTGATCGCGCGTCACCCGTGGTTGCCGGTGCTGAGGCAGTCGCTCGCCCGTGCCGTTCCGCGTCCGGCCGTCCCCTGGTACGGACAGGTGAGCCTGGTCGTGACGGCGGTCGTCCATGACCTGCTGAACGGCCGCACGTCGGTACCGGACGCGGAGCGGCGCCTGCTCGGTGAACTGCGTGCCCTGGGTCCGTGCGACTGACTTCTCTACCTATCGGTTATGTAGCGAGAGTGTCGTCGACTCGACCAACGCCGGACTCGGCTTGCCCGAAATAACCAATGGGCCACGGTCTTAGAGGGCAACCCTCTTGCCGAACATTGACAGCACTCTCCCTCACATACCTAACATGCATGCATGAGTAAGGAAGGAAGGCAGCATGTGTCCGGTCGGGGGAGGCCAGGATGACCGGCCCGGGACAGTCCGCGTCCCCCGTCTCCCGGCCGACGCCCTGGTGGCGTGACGCCGTGCTTCACCACCTGGACACGCGGCATCCGCGCGACGGACGCGACGACCGCCCGCCGCGGGAGGAGCTCCTTCACCTGAGCGGACTCGGGGTGGACGGAGTCCTCGTCGCTCCCTCCGCTCCCCCCGCGCTGTTCGGGCAGGCGCGACTCCTCGGCCTCAAGGTCGTCGTCGACGTCACCGGGCTCCGCGTCGCGGACGAGGCGGACCCCGTCCTCCGCGGCTGGCTGGACAGAGGCGCCGACGGGATCCGGGTCGATCTGCCCTCGGCCCTGCCCGGGCACCCCGTTCCGTGGCACCGCTGGAGGACGTGGTGCGAGTCGCTCACCGCCCGGGACGGCCGGCCGCGCCTCCTCATGGGAAACGCGTCCTTCGGTTCCCTCGTCGCGTCCTCCGGAAGCACCCGCTCGGCTGCGGCCCGCCCGATGTCGCTCCTGCGGCCCCTGACCGCCTCGTGGCACGCCCCGGCCCTCCGCCGGATCATCGACGAGGCGTTCCACGAGAGCACCGCGACCGGCTCGACCGTGACGTGGGCCGTGAACCGTCCCGGCATCACCCGCTCCGCCCCGCGGTACGACGCCACGGGCGTCCCCGTCTCCGGGCGGGACCGCATGCGCGCGGCCACGCTCCTCGCGCTGGCCCTCCCCGGCGCGGCCTGTCTTCGCCGCGACGCGCTCCCTCGACCGCCGCGGCAGCGATCGGCCTCCCCTCACCCGCCCACGCACCCGCGGCGGGCCCCCGGGGCACCGGGGAGTCTCCGCCGGGGTGCCCTGGCCCTGCGCCGCCGGCTCCCTCAGCTCGGCGAGGGACCGATGCGCGGCCTGGACACACCGCCCGAGGTCCTCGCCTTCGTACGCGGCGAAGGGCTGGTCTGCGCGGTCAACTTCGGCGACGCTCCGCGGCCCGCGCCGATGCCCGGCCCGCCCCACCTCGCCAGTCGGCTCTGTCCCCCCGGGCTCCTCCCGCCCCACACCGCCGCCTGGTGGATCACGGACGCGCCGCCCTCCTGAGCCCCTCCCGGGCCACCGGACGTCCTCCCTCCCGCCCTGCCCCGTCCCCGCACCCGGCGCACCGCGGCCCCGTCCGGGGCCCTCCGGTTCCCCAGCGCACACGGCAAGGAGTCGCACGATGGACCACAGATCCGGTGGCGTCACGACGCCCCGTTCCCGCACGCTGCCGACCCGCCGCCGGCCGGCCGGCGGCACCGAACGCGGCCGCGGCCCCGCCGATCTCCGCCATCCGTGCCGGGCCGTCCGTCCGTCACCGCAGCCGGAGACCCGGGTGCCGGCGAAGCACGACCCGCCTCCGCGCAGGCGGCTCCCCCTGCCCCCGGTCCTCCTGTTCTCCTCCGACGTCGGCCTGTCCGAGTCCTGGGCGTCCGCGCTCCGCAGGGCGGGCCTGCCGGTCCTCGGCTGCCGTCCCTGGGGTGACGGCGTGGGCTACGCCTACGTCCTGGACAGACCGGAGGTCCTGGCCCTCCTCGACGTGCCCCGCCCCCACCCGGGGGCCCCTCCCCTCCTGCTCGCCAGGTCCCTGGCCCTGATCGGCCCCACCACCGTCGCGGTCCCCGCGCACGTCGACCCCGTCCCGCTGCTGGACTCCGGCGTCCTGAACACGGTGCGCCGTGACGACCCGCCGCGCGAGCTGGCCGCCCGGATAGCGGCGGACGCCCGGCGGCTGAGGAAGCGCGATCCCGCACCGCGCCGGGACGGAAGCCCGGCGCCGGACCCGGTGTTCCGCTCCCAGTGCCTCCTGCTGGAGATCCTGTGCCGCGCCGCGGCCCCCGTGTGCTGTCACGATCTGCGCCGCCTGCTGGGGCACCTGGGCCGTCCGCTGAGCCTCCCGGCCCTGCGCGGCCGGCTGGAACGGCTGACGCCCCACCTGGCGGAGCGCGGCCTCGCCCTCACGCGCTCGCACTCCTGGGGCCAGGACGTCTTCCAGGCCGTCTCCCTGGACCGGCCTCGTCCCGCCGACGCCCTGGGCTGACACAGCTCCTCGACCGAAAGGCCATCATGTCCCGGCTCCCCTCCCGTCCCGGCACCCCGCGCCCCGGCCGCTTCCCCGCCGATCCGGCCCCGGAGGCCGGGGAGCCGGGCCACGGGAACGAGCCCCCGGCCCGGCCGCCCTTCGCCGAGCGCACCCCTCCGCCCCTTCCCCTGACCGTGGCCGTGCACTCCGAGGACCGGCTCAGCAGGGAGGCGACCGAGGCGTGCCTGGGCCTGAACGGGCGGCTGTCCGTCCTGCCCCCGGAGGAACACCACCGCGCCGCCGTCGTGCTGATGCTCGCCACGGACGTGACCGAGCGGACCCTCACCCAGATGGAACGGATGGTCCGAGCCGCCGAAACCCCGGACGTGCCCGTCCTCCTCGTCGCCGACCGCATCGGCGAGCGCCGGCTGCTCCAGGCCCTCGGCCTCGGACTGGTGGGGTTCCTTCCCCGCGACCGGGCGAACATGACGCGGCTGCGGCAGCTGCTGTGGGAGGGGGCGTCGGGCCGGGCGGTCCTGCCCGGCTCCCTGGTGGGCGTCCTCATCAGACAGGTCAGGCACCTGCAGCGCCATGTGCTGGAGCCCCACGGCCTGGCCATCGCCGGGTTCACCGAACGGGAGGTGGAGGTGCTGCGGATGCTCTCCGAGGGCGTCGGCACCGCCGACATAGCCCGCAGGCTGAACTACTCCGAGCGGACGATCAAGAACATCCTCGCCGCCATGATGAGCCGCGTCGGGCTGCGCAACCGCTCGCACGCCGTGGCGTACGCGCTTCGCACCGGAGCCATTTGACGGGGCGTCTTGCCGGCACGTGTCTGGTCGGGCATCGCCACGGGCCCCCGAGGGCCCTCCGGCGGGGCCGGTCGTGTCTCGAAACAAGTGGCTGGATAACCTGCGTCCGGCGCACGGGCTCCCGAACGGGTGCGTCCCGCGTGCCTGCCACAGGTCGGCCGGCCACTGGCCCTCGGTACCACCGTGCGCCGGGCGACCGTCCCCCACCGGACAGGAAACGCCCATGCTCGACGAGACGTCCGCCAGAGCCACGGTGCCGCTCGAAAGGCCCCCCGCCGACCCGCGCACCCACCGGGCGACCGCTCCACCGGCCGGCGAACCGCCCACCGGGCCCTGGGCGGCGATCACCCACTTCGCCGAGCACACGCCGCACGCCCCCGCCCTGGGCGACAGCCGGCGCACCGTGACGTACGCCGCGCTGGTCGAGCGCGTACGACACCTCTCCGCACAACTGCGCGGGAGGGGGATCGGAACCGGGGACGTGGTCGGTGTCCTGCTGCCGCGGAGCGCCGACTTCGCGGAGGCCGTCCTGGCGATCTGGCACGCCGGGGCGGCCTACCTGCCCCTGGACCCGGCCCACCCGGAGGCGTGGACGGCCGACGGCCTCCGGCAGGCGGGTGCCGTCCTGTGCGTCACCCGCTCGGAAGGGGGAACCCCGGACGGGGCCGGGCCGCGGGCACCGGGCTCTCCCGGACTGCCGGTGCCCGTCCTCGACCTGACGCACCTCGCGTCGGCCCGGCCCCCCGCCGTCCCCTCCCAGGGGCGGCCGGAGGCCGGATCCCCCGACCCCGACGCCTGGGCGTACCTCATCCGCACGTCGGGCAGCACCGGGCGCCCCAAGCTCGTGCCGGTCCCCCACGGGGGCCTGCCCCATCTGGTGGCCGTACAACGCCGGTCGATCTCGGGGCTCGGGCCGGGCAGCGTGGTGCTCCAGCTGTTCACGCCGCTCTTCGACGGCTGGGTCTTCGACCTCCTCCTCGCACTCGGCCACGGCGGACGCCTGGAGGTGCTCGACGAGGAGCGGCTGGGCCGCCCCCTGCACACCGTCGCCGCCGAGACCGCCACCACGCACGTCACCGTGCCGGCGGTGCTCGCCCGCACCCTGCGGCCCGCGGACTTCCCCGGCCTCAGGGTGCTGCTGAGCGCGGGGGACGTCTGCCTCCCGGAGACCGCGCGGCAGTGGGCCGGCCACGTCCAGTTCGTCAACGGGTACGGCCCGACCGAGACCACCGTCTGCGCGACCCTGCACACGGTCGACCCCTCGGCCCCTCCCTCCGGGACCGTTCCCATCGGCCGCCCCGTCCCCGGCCGCCGGATCCTGCTCCTGGACGACGCGCTGCGGCCCGTTCCCGACGGCGAGTTCGGCGAGATCTTCATCGGCGGCTGGGGCCTCACCCCCGGATACGTCGGTGACGCGGAGGAGACGGCGCGCCGCCTCGTCGAGGACCCCACGGGCACGGCCCCCGGCATCCTCTACCGGACGGGCGACCGGGCCCGGTTGCGCCCCGACGGGGAACTGGAGTTCGGGGGACGCCTCGACGCGCAGACCAAGGTGAACGGGTACCGGGTGGACCCGACCCAGGTCGAAACGGCCCTCGCCCGGCTGCCGGGCGTCCTCGACGCGGTGGTCGTGGTCGACGGCGGCGTGGAGGGACGGAGGATGCTCGGCTACGTCCGGCTGCGGGACTCCGGGTCCCGGCGGCGGGACGGCCGTGATCTGAGGACCGAGCTGCGCGACGCGCTCCCGGCCCACCTCCTGCCGGCCTCGGTGACGGTGCTGGACGCGTGGCCGCTGACCCCGTCGGGCAAGGTCGACCGGAACCTCCTGCCGCCGCCCGGCCGTGCGGCCGCCTCCGCCGCTCCGGCGACGGGTCTGGCCGCCCGGCTGTCCCGCATCGCCGGGGACGTCCTCGGCACCGGAGCGCTGGGAGCCGGCGACTCCCTCACGGCACGCGGCGGCGGCTCGCTCCAGGCCATCACGTTCACCGAACGCGTCCGGACGGAGACGGGGACGGCCCTTCCCCTCCGGGCCGTTCTCGAAGGGCTCGACATCACCGAACTCGCCTCCCGCGCGGTCCCCGTGGCGGAAGACGGCCCCACGCCCTCCACGACCGCCGACGAGAGCGCCGGACCGCCGCCCTGCTCGGCCGCCCAGCAGCGCGTCTGGCTCGCCGAGAACATGTCCGGCGGGACGCCCGCCTACCACGCGGCCTCGCTCGCCCACCTCCGCGGCCCTCTGCACGAGCCGTCCCTGCGCGCCGCCCTGCAGGCGCTGATGGACCGTCACGAGGCGCTGCGCTGCCGGCTCCCGGTCCACGACGGGACCCCCCGCTACGTGGTCGATCCCTCGGTCGGGGCGGAGGTGCGGTTCTCCGACCTCCGCGGCGCCCCGGCTCCCGAGCGGGCCGCGTCCGAGGCCGCTCTCGCCGAGGCCCGTCGCCCCTTCGACCTGGCGGTGGGCCCCCTGATCCGCTGGCACCTGATGCGGACCGCGGACGAGGAGCACGTCCTCGTCCAGACCGAGCACCACGCCGTCCACGACGGGCACTCGGCGCGGCTGCTCCTGGCCGAGCTGGTACGGGGCTACGCCGAGCACCTCCGCCACGGACGCGTCGGCTCCCGGCCCGCCCCTCTCGGCTACGGAGCGCTGACGGCCGCCGAACACCGCTGGACCACCGGGCCCGAGGCCGACCGGCAGAGAGCGTACTGGCGCGCCGCGCTCGACGCACCGCCGCCGCCCCTGCCGCTGCCGCCGCGGAAGGGTTCCGGCTCCGGCGACGGGGGCGCGGAGCAGCGCCTGCACCTGGACGCGGAACTGCTGCGCGGCGTCCGGGCGTTGGGGCGCGCCCACGGGGCCACCGTCTTCATGGTCGCCTTCGCCGCGTTCCTGGCCGTCCTGCACCGGACGATCGGTGCGGGCGACGTGCTCGTCGGCTCGGGCATGGCGAACCGGCGCCGGCCCGGAACGGCCGACGTCGTGGGCATGTTCGTGAACACCGTGGTGCTGCGCGGCAGGCCGCGCCCCGGCATCTCCTTCTCCTCCTTCCTGGCGGAGGTGCGGTCGACGTGCCTCGACGCGTACGAGCACCAGGAGCTGCCGTTCGAGGAGGTGATCGCCCTGCACCCGCGGCACTCCGACACGGAGAGGAACCGGCTCGTGCAGACCGCCTTCAGCTTCCACGACACCCCCCTCCCCGCCCTTCCCGAGTCACCGCTCGACATCACGGTCCGTGAGGGCGTGCCCCTGGGCGCGGCCAAGTTCGAACTCGGCGTGACCGGCTTCCCCCACCAGGAAGAACAGGCGGAGCGCAGTGGGGTCGGCCCGGACGGCCTGCTGCGCATACCCCGGTCCGGGGGCCCGGTCCGCCCGGCGGACCGGCCGGCCGGACTCACGCTGACCTGGCAGTACGACACCTCGCGGCTCGACGACGACGCGGTGCGCGGAATGATGGACTGCTACGAGGCCGTCCTGCGCGCGGTGGTCGACCGCCCCGACACGCCGATCGGGGAACTCCCCCGGTGGACGCCCCGGGCCGCCGAGTCCGTGGAACCCTCCCGCCCCGCGCCCGGCACGCGGGCGGAGGGGCCCGTCCGCGGGCCTTCCGGTCCGTCCGCCGCCGGGGCGCGCGAGCACGCCGTCGCCCTCGCCCGGTTGCTGGGCCGGGTGCTGGGGGTGCCCGACATGGGTCCGGAGGACGACTTCCTGGAGTCCGGCGGTGATTCGCTCGGCGCGCTCCGCTTCACCCTGCTCGCCCGTGCCGAGCTGGGCCTGGAGGTTCCCCTGAAGCTCTTCCTCAGGGCGCCGACGGCCGCCGCGGCCGCCGCCCTGGCGCGGCCCGCGGTCCTGGACCTCATCCCGCCCCGTCCCAGGCACCGTTCGCCGGAGGAGGAGTAGGAACATGCCGTCGCACGACCGTGTGTGCTTTCCGCTCGCGGAACCCCAGCGCTGGCTCCTCGACCAGATCGGTCCCGGCGCCGACGCCTCCGCGTACGTGAGCTTCCTCGCCCACCACGTCCACGGCCCCCTCGACCTCCTCCGGCTGCGGCGGGCCGTGGACGCGCTCACCGCCCGTCATGAACCCCTCCGCACGACCTTCCCCGCCGACGAGGACGGCATCGTCCGGCGCCAGTGCGTCGAGGCACCCGGCGCGGTGCCCTGGGACCTGACCGTCGTCGACGCCCCCTCCGCCGTGTCGGGCACGCCGTCCCTGCTCAGCGGCGAGGACGCCCTCCTGCGGGAATTCGCCGGGCTTCCGTTCGACCTGGCCCGAGGCCCCCTCGCACGCGTGCTGGTCGTGCGCCGGGCGGCCGAGGAGCACCTCGTCGTTCTGGCGGTCCACCTCCTGGCCGCCGACGGGTGGTCGTTGCGGATCCTCCTCGACGAGCTGGGCGGATACTACGACGACGCGGAGCGGACGGACGCGCTCCTTCCGCCGCTCGGCATCCAGTACGCCGACTGGGCCCACTGGCAGGCCCGGAGAGCGCCCCTCCCGGAAAGCGGCCGCCGGGTGGTCCCTCCTCCCCGCCCGGCCGACGGGCCGGGACGGCGCCTGCGCACGTCTCCCGTGCGGATCCTGGGGGCGGAACTCCTGGCCCGCCAGGAGCGGGTGCCCCTCTTCACCGTGCTCCTGACGGCCTTCGCCCTGGCGGCGCGGCGGGCGGCCTCCCCCCACGTGGTGGTGGACGTTCCGGTCTCCGGTCGCGATCACCCCCAGCTCGCCGCGATCGCGGGCTTCTTCACCCGGCTCCGCCGACTCGACGTCCCGCTCCCCGGCGACACCACCTTCCGGCAGGCGGTGCGCCGGGTGCACGGCGTCTGGGCGGAGGCCGAGGAGAGCGGCACGGGCAGCGCGCACCCGCCCCGCACGGCCCGGACGGGCGGCGTCGTCCCTCTCTTCTCCTACCGCGGCGGCGACGTGCAGCCGCGGCTGCGGCTGGAGGACTGCGCGGTGACCGAGGCCCGCTGGGTCCACGACGCGGCGAAGGTGGACCTCGGGCTGATCACGGACCGCGTCGAGGACTCCGTACACCCCCTGCTCGAATTCCGGCCGTCCGTCTTCTCGGAGCAGGCCGCCGGCCGCCTGGGCGGGCGCTTCGCGGCGCTCCTGGACGGAGTGACCGGCGATCCGGACGGAGGGCCGGTCCCCCAGGGGGAAGGAGCGCCCTGACGACCGCCCGGGCAGACCGGCGGGCCGGAAGGGCACCGCACCGTCCCGGGGCGGTGCCCCGCCGTGCGGGCTGTCCACGATGGCCGCCAACCGCACCGCAGCCGTACGCCCGACGAGCGGCGGAAGCCGGGCTGCGGCAGAAAGGGGAACCACGTTGCCCGCGCTCGGCCTCGCCACTCCCTTGTCGCGCATCCACTGTCCCGTGCCCGGGGCGATCCATCCCGATGCCGAGGACATCGACGCCAGGACCCTGGCATGGGCCTTCGGACACGGCATACCCGAGTCCGCACGGCACCGGGCACGGCTGGAGGCCGTGCGCCCCGGCCTGCTGACGGCCCGTGTCGTGCCGGACGGGTCGCGGGAACCGCTCCAGGTCTTCACCGACTTCCACACCTGGCTCTTCGCCTTCGACGACGACCACTGCGACGAAGGGGCCGGCGATCGCTGGACGGCGGACGGCTGGGCCGCCCACCTGGCACGAATGGGCCGGGTCGCGGAGACGGGCGACCCCGCGCTGCTCACCGGCGACCCGTACGCGCGGGCCCTGGCCGACGTCTCGCGGCGCCTTCGCGGCTGCGCCTCCGACGCTCAGCGGGCTTCGTGGGCGCGGGCGGTGCGGGACTACTTCGCGGCGCTGCTCTGGGAACGGGTCCAGCGGTCGGCCGGGCCGTTCACGGGTGGCCTGGACGAGTACGTGCTGCTGCGGCTGCGCAACGGGGCGATGCAGGCGAGCATCGCCCTCCTGGACGTGGCCTCCGGATACGAGGTGGACTCCGACGACCGCCAGTCGCCCCGCGTGCGCGCGCTCGTCGAGATGACGGCGGTCCTCGTCTCGTGGGACAACGACCTCTTCTCGCGGCACAAGGAGAACGCGGGAGGGAGCGGGGCCGCCAACCTGGTCGACGTGCTCGCCTCGGACCCCCGCGTCGGCCCGCGCGCGGCCGTCGACGAGGCCGTCGGGCTCCGCAACCAGGTGATGGCCCTGTTCCTGGAGGTGCGCGGCCTGGTCGAGCACGACGCCGGCCCGGAACTGCGGAGGTTCCTCGCGGCCCTGGGGCGGTGGGTGCGGGCCAACCTCGACTTCAGCGCGGCGAGCGAGCGGTACGCCGACCCCGCGCGGACGTGGGACGGCGAGCCGGACTGGAACGCGGTCCCGTCCTCCGGAACCCCGGAGCGGGCTCCGGCCGCCGTGCTGGCGTGGTGGTGGACCCTGCGCCACGACGGACTCGACAGGGTTCCGGCGGCGCCGGTGCCCGCGTGAGCGTCGGCCGGCGGGGACGGGCCGCCCCGATCCGCGGAGGCCGGCCGGCCGGTGCGGCGACGCGACGTAGACGTAGACCGGTCGCGAAGGCGGCGGGCAGCGGTGACGTAACCGGAGGGGTACGCCGTGGTCCCGGAGGAACCGGACGCGGGGCGTGGCTACGCTCCCCCCATGCGACGACCTTCCCGCCGGGGGCGGAGGGCGGTCCTGGTGGGAGCGGCCGCTTCGGCCGTCTTCGCCTGCTCCTTCGCGCCCTTGCCCGCCCGGGCCGCCGGATCCGGGCAGGCTCCGCTGCCGGTGGTGGTCCAGACCCTGGCAGAGGACGCCCCGTGCCGCGCCGGCTCCACCGTGGCCGCCGTGGAACCGCCGTGGACACAGGGCCTGTTCGGGCTGCCCCGGCTGTGGCGGCTGACACGGGGCGCCGGCGTGCTGGTGGCCGTCGTGGACACCGGAGTGGACCCGAAGGCCGAGGCGTTGGCGGGGCGGGTGAGCGTCGTCGGTGACGGCGGCAAGGACTGCGTCGGCCACGGCACCTTCGTCGCGGGTCTGATCGCGGGCGCCCCGGTGCCGGGGGGCACGTTCACGGGCCTGGCGCCCGAGGCGCGTGTCCTGGCGCTGCGCGGCACCGACACGCTCGGCAGGGCGTCCGCCCGGTCGGTCGCCCTGGGCGTCCGGACGGCGGCGGACCGGGGAGCCGGTGTGATCGCGGTGCCGATCGCGCTGCCGGAGAGGAGTCCGGAGGTGGCCGCCGCCGTCGCCCACGCGCGGTCCAAGGACGCCCTCGTCCTCGCCGCCGCCGCGCCCGACCGGTTCGACGGTGCGTCCCCGGCCCCGCCCCGCGCCTACTGGCCCGCTGCCGAGCCCGGTGTGGTGTCGGTGCTCGACTTCGGCGCCGACGGCGAGCGGCCGGACGGGGCCCCCGCGCCGCTGACCGCGTCGCTCGCCGCTCCGGGCGACCGCGTGGTGGGCATCGGGCCCCGCGGGAACGGCGCGTTCACGGGCTCCGGCTCGTCGCTCGCCGTCGGCTTCGCGGCCGGTGCGGCGGCACTGGTGCGTTCCTACCGACCGGCCCTGCGTGCGGACGACGTGGCCCGGCAGCTGGTGGGCACGGCCTTCCCCGGCCGGACTCCCCGCGTCGACCCGGGAGCCGCGCTCTCCGGGACGCCGACCGCCCAGGGCACGGCCCCGGCCGCGGGTCCCGACGCCGTGATGCCGCCCGTACCGGACGATCACGGAGCTCAGGGCCGGGCGTGGCGCTCCCTGGCGGTGGCCGTCGCGCTGGCGGCCGGGGTGGGGGCGGTCGCGTGGGCGCTGCCCCGCGGCCGTGCCCGCCGGTGGCGTTCCGCCCACTGATCGCGTGTCCCGCACCCAGACGGTTCGAGAGGTGGATCCATGAACGAGGCGGTGGTGTCCGAGCTGTGCCGCCTGCACATCAGGATGAGCGACCGGACGGAAGACCTGGCGGTTCCCACGGACGTCCCCGTCGCCGACCTTCTGCCCGCTCTGCTGGTGTTCACGGGGCTGGCCCCCGCGGCCACGGAGGCGGAGGAAGGCGGTTCGCCCGCTCCTGAGGCGGCGGAACCGCCGGAGCAGTGGGTGTTGCAGCGGCTCGGCGACCCGCCGCTGGACGGCGACACGACCCTGGCGTCCCTGGACCTCCACGACGGGGACACCGTCCACTTGCTGCCGCGGCGGGACGCGCTTCCCGCCGCCGTGCTGACTCCGGCCGGGGGCCGGGAGGCGGAGCGCGGCCGGGCGTCCGGGCGGTCCCGGCGCCACGCGGCGGTGCTGCTCCGGTCCGGTGCCGGGGCGGTGCTGGGGCTCGCGGTGGCGCTGGCGGCCTGGCCGGGGTCCTCCGCCCCGGTGCGGGGCGTCGTCGCGGCGGTCGGCGGCGCCGTACTGCTCGCGGCGGCCGCTCTCTTCACGCGCGCGCTGCGGGACGCGGCGGGCGGGGCCGTGATCGGCGGCGCCGCCGTCGTCTCGCTGGCGGTGGCGGGCTGGCTGCTGCCCGGAGGGCCGGGCACCGTCGGCGCGGAGGACGTGGTGCTGGGCTCGCGGCTGCTGTCGGCGGGCGGGCTCGGTGCGGCGGGAGCCGCGGCGGCCCTGGCGGTGCTGCCGCGTTTCCGGCCCCTGTTCGGCGGGCTCGGTGTCGTCGCGTTCTTCACCGCGCTCTGGGGCGCCCTCGGTCTCTGGTGGTCGGTGCCGCCCGCGCACGGTGCCGCGGTGGTCGCCGTGCTGGTGACCACCCTCAACGGCTTCGTGCCCGTGCTGTCCTTCCGCATCGCCGGCATGCAGATGCGGCCGCTTCCCACCGGTCCGGACCAGCTGCAGGAGCGCATCGACCCCTTTCCCAGCACGGAGGTGGCCAGGCGTTCGGCGGTCGCGTCGGGGTGGATGGACGCCCTGTTCGCGGCCACCGGGGCCGTGTCCACGGCGTGTCTGGTGAGCCTCGCCGCCGGTGGCGGCAGCGCCGCGTCCTGGACGGCCGTGGTCCTGGCTCTGCTCCTGCTGCTGCACGGACGCAATCAAGGCAGCGTCCGGCAGCGGCTGCCGGTCCTGCTGTCGGGCTCCCTCGGCCTCGCCGCGCTGGTGCTGATGTGGGCGGTGCGCGGCACCGTCACGATGACCTCCCTGGCCGTGGCCCTCATGCTCGCCACGGCGGTGCTGACGATCGCGGTGCGCCTGCTCCCCGGGCGCCGCCTGGTGCCGTACTGGGGCCGCGCCGCCGAACTCGCCCACTCCGCGGCCGCGCTCGCCCTCGTTCCGCTCGCCCTCTGGGTCCTCGGCGTGTACGCCCGGCTCCGCGCCGCGATGGGCTGACCCCGCTCCCCGCCACCCCTCCGTCCGGAAGGCCGACCCGCATGCAGACCAAACGCGACCAGGTCCAAGCACACATGTTCCTCATGGGCCGCCTGGCGTCGGGGCTCCTGCGCAGCAACCCCGACAACGACGGCAGCCCCGGGGTCCGCACCCACAAAGGGCTCGCCATCGGCGTCGTCATCGGCGCCCTCCTGAGCGCGGGGGCCTGTCTGCTCGGCCTGGTCTCCCCGGGCGCCACGGACGGCTGGCGCAAGGAGGGAACGCTGGTGCTGGAGAAGGGCACGGGAACCCGCTACCTGTACCTCGGGGGCCGGCTGCGCCCGGTGGTCAACCACGCCTCGGCGCGCCTGGTCGCCGGAGGGGCGCTCACCACCGTCGAGGTCAGCGCCGCGAAGCTGGCGGGGACGCCGCGCGGCCGGCCGCTGGGCATCGCCGGCGCCCCGCAGTCCCTGCCCGCCGCCTCGTCCCTCGCGGACGCGCCGTGGCAGGTGTGCGCGGGCCTGGTGTCCTCGGCCGCCGTCGCGCCCCTCGCCGTCACCATGCTCGGTGTGGGCGTCACGGACACGGGCGTCGTGCTGCGGGACTCCCAGGCGCTGTTGGTGGAGGGCCCCGACAAGGTCCGGCACCTCCTGTGGAAGGGCAGCCGGCTGCGTCTCGACGGCGCTTCCGAGGCGCAGGCGGCGCTGGGGCTGGGGTCCGTGCCGGCGCAGCCGGTGTCGGCGGCGTTCCTCAACGCCGTTCCCGCCGGGCCCGACCTCGCTCCTCCGGAGGTCGCCGGCATGGGCACGGCCGGCCCGGCGATCGAGGGGCGGCCGACCCGGCTCGGGCAGGTCTTCGACGTTCTGGTGCCCGGCGGCGGCTCCCGGTTCCACCAGCTCACCAAGGCCGGTCTGGTGCGGCTGAGCGCCACGCGCGCCGCCCTGGCGCTGGGCGATCCACGGGTCCGGGACCGCGCGTACGCGGGGGGCACGCCGTCGGCCCTGCCGGTCACGGCGGCCGCCGCACGCGGGCACGTCGCAGCCGCCGGCACCGCGGCGGCGCTCGGGCTGCCCGAGG
>NZ_JBEZUZ010000067.1:0-44429 GCF_040636735.1 Streptomyces sp. NPDC035033
TCGCGGGGCCGCGGGCGCGGGCCGGGGGGCCCGCGCGCGACATCGCCGGGTACGGCGCCCTCCTCCTGGCCCCGGGGGCCGACGGGGCCCGGCGGGGCCTGCGCGCCCGCCTCTCCCTCGGCGCCGCGGTCCGCCGCCTGGCGCTGCCGCTCGCCGTGGTGCTGCTCGCCGCGCCCGTCGGCGGCGCCGTCGCCTACGGCTCCGCCCACGCGGACGCCCGCGAGGAGGCCCGCCAGCAGGCCCTGCTCGCCCGGCTCGCCGCCGCCGACGCGCTGGTGGCCGCGCACGAGGGCCAGGACTTCGGGAGCTCCCAGGCGGACTACCGCAAGGCGCTGGAGGAGTACGAGGACCTCGGCACCCGGCACGCCGGCTCGCGCGCCGGGAAGCTGGTGCCGGCCCGGCTCGACGCGTACTACGAGGCGGTCGCCGCGCCGTACGCGCGCAAGAGCTACTGCGAGGCGCTGACCCCGCTCAAGCACCTGCGCGCCCTCCCCGGCACCGTCGACAAGGCCCTCCTCGGCGACCGCCCCGCCGGCGTCGAGGAGCCGCTGGCCCACTCGCTGTACGAGTGCGGCGCGGCCGCCCTCGGCCGGGAGTCCGCGCCGACCGCCGAGAGCCACCTCGGCGAACTCGCCTCGGACTTCCCGGGGTCGCCGTACACCGCGAAGGCCGGACCGGCCGTCCGGGACGCGGTCCGCACCCGGGTGGCCTCGCTCACCGCCGCCGGCGGCGGCGACCGCTGCTCCACCACGGAGCAGCTGCGCGTCCTGCGGACCACCGCCGGCGCGCTCGACGCGCTGAAGCTGGAGGCGACGCGGGCGGAGGCGGACCGGGGCGTCCGGCGGGGCGTCTTCGCCTGCGGCACCCAGCAGTTCGGCGACGAGCAGTTCGCCAAGGCCGCCGCGACCATGGACCGGTACCTCAAGGACTACCCGGACGACGACCGGGCGGCCCACGCCCGCGCGATCTCCATCGCCGCGCGGATCGCCGAGGAGGAGCCGGAGGCCGGGAAGAAGCTGCCCCCGGCGGAGGCGCCCGGCGGCGCCCGCATGACCATGGTGGTCAGCAACGACGCCCCGGACCCGGTCGAACTCCTCTACACCGGCCCGGTCACCGGGAAGATCACGATCCCGGCCTGCGCCGGCTGCCGCAAGTACAGCCGGCTCGACACCGTCCTCGCGGGCTTCAAGCCCTGCTCCGGCCCGTCCTCGAAGTACCCGAAGGAGACGCTCTCACTGCCCGCGGGGAAGTACCACCTGCTGCAGAAGCGGGCCGGCACCGGCTTCTCCACGGCCGGCGACACCAAGACCAGCAAGGCGACCATCGAGCCCGGCTACAGCTACACCAACTGCCTCTACGTGACCACGTTCCTGTACTGAGCCCCCCGGGACGGGACCCCGCCCCGGGGCTCAGCCCGCGAAGACGATCCGGTCCACGGCGGCGGCCACCAGGGCGTCGCGCTCCTCCTCGGAGAAGACGTCGGGGAGGGTCAGCTGCTCCACGATCAGCCAGTTCAGGGTGAGGATCAGCAGCTTGACGGCGGTGGCGTCGCCGGGGAGGCCGGACGCCTCGTGGAAGGTCACGTTCTGCTCGACGTCGGCCCGTACCCGCTCGGTGAGGATCGAGCGGAGCGCGGGCCGGCGGGTGGCCTCCAGGCGCAGTTCGAGCAGGGCGAGGTAGCCGGTGCGGAAGGCGGAGATCCGTCCGACCAGCTCCCGCATCAACCGGGTGTACGCCGCCTTGTCGTGCGGCGCGGTCCGGGTCCCCTCCACGGTCGCCTCGTCGGGCTGGAGCCGCTCGTAGACCCGGGCGCCGGCCTGGGTGAGGAGGTCGTCCCGGTTGGCGAAGTAGTTGGAGGCGGTCCCGGTGGGCACCCCGGCCTCGGTGTCCACCGCCCGGAAGGTCAGCCCCCGGGCCCCCTCGCGGGCCAGCACCTCGATCGCGGCGTCCACGAGCGCGGCGCGCCGTTCGTCGTTCCGTCTCGCCACAGGAGACCACTCCGTTCGTAGTACTACAGTCGGACCCCTTCGCGTAGCCTACCGGCGGACGGGAGAAATCTCCCCGGGCGATGAGTTCCGGCGGCCCGGACGGTCGACACTGGCATCGGAGCAACCGCCGTACGACCGGGAGAGCGCGTGACCACCCAGAAACCCCAGCTGCTGAAGGTCCAGAACTTCAACGTCTCCGCCGACGGCGTGGCCGCCGGCGAGAACCAGTCCCTGGAGCGGCCCTTCGGCCACGTCGACCCGGGCCGCCTCTTCGCCTGGGGCGGCGCCACCGCGAGCTGGCCCACCCGCACCGACCCCGGCGGCACCCGCGGCCTCGACGACCACCTCGTCCGCGACTTCTCGCACAACATCGGCGCCGAGATCATGGGCCGCAACAAGTTCGGCCCCCAGCGCGGCCCCTGGCAGGACGAGGAGTGGAAGGGCTGGTGGGGCGAGGAGCCGCCGTTCCACACCCCCGTCTTCGTCCTCACCCACCACCCCCGCCCCTCCTTCACCCTCTCCGACACCACGTTCCACTTCGTCGACGGCGACCCGGCGACCGTGCTGGAGCGCGCCAAGGAGGCGGCGGAGGGCAAGGACGTCCGCCTCGGCGGCGGGGTGACGACGATCCGGGCGTTCCTCGACGCCGGCCTCGTCGACACCCTCCACGTCGCCGTCTCCCCGGAGAAGCTCGGCACCGGCCTCAAGCTCTGGGACTCGCCCGAGGAGCTGACCGACCGCTACCACCTGGACGTCGTCCCCAGCCCGAGCGGGGTCACCCACCACCTCTTCTGGCGGAAGTGACGCCCGGGGCGCCGGGGGAGCGGGGCGTCAGGCGGTCCGGCGCAGCACCCGCAGCGAGTCCGTGACCGAGACCTCCTCGAAGGCGCCGGACTCCAGCGCGCGCAGGTAGATCCGGTACGGCGCCTGGCCGCCGTCCGCCGGGTCCGGGAAGACGTCGTGGATCACCAGCAGGCCCCCGGGGGCGACCCTGGGGGCCCAGCCCTCGTAGTCGTTGGTCGCGTGCTCGTCCGTGTGCCCGCCGTCGATGAAGACGAGCCCGAGCTCCCCGCCCCACACCCGCGCGACCTGCGGGCTCCGCCCGACCACCGCGATCACGTGCTCCTCCAGGCCCGCCTTCCGCAGCGTCCGCCGGAAGGTCGGCAGCGTGTCCATCACGCCGACCTCCGGGTCCACCACGGTCGGGTCGTGGTACTCCCACCCCGGCTGCTGCTCCTCGCTGCCCCGGTGGTGGTCCACGGTCACCGCGACCGTCCCCGCCCGCCGGGCCGCGTCCGCGAGCAGGATCGTCGACCGCCCGCAGTACGTGCCCACCTCCAGGAGCGGCAGCCCGAGCTTCGCGGCCTCGGCCGCCGCCGCGTACAGCGCCAGGCCCTCTCCGGCGGGCATGAACCCCTTCGCGGCCTCGAAGGCGGCGAGGATCTCGGCACTGGGCTCGGACATGGCGGTCTCCTACTGGCGAGTAGTACGTCGGTACGGGCGCCCATCGTGCCCTACGCGTCGCCCTCGAACCACACCGTCGTCCCGCCCCTCCGCTCTGCCGCCCCCACCGGTCCGCCACGCCCTCCACCGGCACGGGCCCCCGCCCGGCGTCACCGTCCGTCGAACAGGTGCGCCAGGGTCGTCGGGGTGAGGCGGAGGTGGTCGAAGTCGGCCCGGCAGCCCTCCCCGACGGGCGACTGCGCCCCGATCCCGGCCCGGACGGGACCGGGGGCGCCCAGCGCGAACTGCCGGACCAGGCGCCAGGCGTGGCCGTCCTCGGAGGAGTGGAAGGCGAACCGCTCGCCGGTCCGGCTGATCCGCAGCCACAGGGCGTCCGCCGCGACGGCGCCGGCGACCGCGTCGTCGGAACGGCCCCGGGTCACCACCGAGTAGACGCCCGGCGTCCCGTCGGGCGCCCGCTCGAAGGTGAGCTTCGCCCAGTGGTCGTCGCCGGCGTGCACGACGAGCCCGCCCGCGTCCCAGGTGCCGGCGAACCCGACCCGCAGCCGGGCCGTCAGCTGCCAGTCGCCGTCCGGCGGCACGGTCAGCGCGAGCGCCGCGTCCCGCCGCCGGGCGCCGTCCAGCGGGTCGGTGAACAGATCGGTGCGGGCGGCGGCGGTGACGCTCAGGACGTCGCCGTCGAGGGACCAGGAGGCGGGCGCGGTCACCCACTCCAGGGAGAGGGGAAGGGCGGCTTCGGCGTTCATCCCGCCATGATCACGCCTCGCCGGCCCCGGTGGCGCACCGCCGCCCGAGGATCCAACAACCCGCGCGGAAGTCCAAGCGGTCCCCGGTCCGCCCCCTGTTCGTCCGCCGGTCCGGCCCCGTCCGCCCCGGGTTCGCCCCGTCCGCCCCCGGCCCCTCCTCCTGTCTGTCCCCCGTCCGCCCCCGGCCCCTCCTCCTGTCTGTCCCCCGTCCGCCCCCGGTCCCTCCCCCTGTCTGCCCCCGGTTCGCCCCCGGCCCGTCCCTGTCCGTCCCCGTCCGGCGCTCCGGGGCTCGGACCGGGTGTCGGACCGGCGTGCGAGCATCCCGGGCATGAGCAGCCACCCCGACTTCGACCTGCCGCCCCTCGCCCCGCCCGGGACCCTCGCCGCGTGGGACGACCTGGCCGACCGGGTCTGCCGCGCACTGGTCCGCGCCGGACTGCCCGCCCACCGGGGCGACCGCGACGGCGGCCCGGCGTCCCGGCCCGGGGCGGAGGTCCACGTGGACCGCCTCGCCGGCGGCGGCGTGCACGTGGACTGGACGGTGGACGCCGGACTGCGGACCGCCGCGCTCGAACTCTTCGAGCGGGGCGTCGACTTCGCGGACCCGCCGCCGCTCCTGCGCCACCACGGCACCGTCCGCGCGCTCATGCGGGACGCCCTGTCGGGGATCCTCGCCTCGGCCGGCTTCGAGGTCGAGGAGCCGGACCCGCACACGTACGGAACGGCGGTGCACGTGAAGGGCGACCGCCCCTGACCCCCTGTCCGGCCGGCACGCCCCGCGGTCTCCGCACCCCCGAGCCTCCGCACCCCCGCCTTCCCCTCAGGTGTCGTTATCGTGGCACCACCCACTGACAACCCGGGGAGGAGCACCGTGAGCACGGAGGGGAGCGGGTCCGGCATACGGCGCGTCCTGCGCGGCCGAGGCGTGCGGACCGCCGTGGTCGCGGGGCTGGTCGGCGCCCTGCTGGGCGCCGGCGTGACGGCCTGGAGCACCGGCGCGCTCGACCGGGAGGCGGAGGCGGCGCCGTGCTGGGGAGCCCTCCGGGAGGAGACCCTCACCGCGCTCTTCGGCGAGCAGCGGCTCCGCTCCGAGGAGCAGGAGCTGACCCGGGGCCTCGGGGAGCTGACGTACGGCACCTGCCGGGTCACCGGGCAGCGGAAGCACGGCATCGGGCACCAGCTCACCGTCCGCGTCCACGAGCTCGACGGGCTCCACGGGACGGACGCCCACCGCTGGCCGGGCGAGTTCCTCACCCCGGACATGACCCCGCTCGGGAAGGACCTCCCGGGCATGGCCTCCACCGAGCGCGCCTGGCTGGCGCTGCCCCCCTCCTGCACGGGAAGGCTCCGCGGCACCGACGCGGCGACCGTCGTCGACCTGGCCGTGGGCCGGGCGGGGCGGGTGCGCGAGGGCATGCGGGGCACCGACGCCGAGCGCCGGAACGCGTTGGCCCGCGCCGTCGTCGACACCGCCGGGGCCGTGCTCCGGTCCTTCGGCTGCTCCGCCTCCCTCCCGGCCCCGCCCGGGGAACTCGGCCACGCCACCGTCGAGGACCGCGCGCCCGGCGCACCGCTGTGCGGCGTCGAGGGGCTGCGCCCGCCCGCGGCGTACCGGGCGGAGTCGTCCGGCGGGCGCGTGCCCCTGGCCTGGCACCGTACGAACGCCGCGGACGGCCCGGCCCGGGTGTGCGACGCGGGCACGCACGTCTGGGAGCCACAGGTGAAGCTGACCACCGTCACCCACCCCGGACTGGTGAGCGTCTTCTCCGCGAGCACCCTGCGCGGCGGCACGCGGGTCACCGGCTCCCGGGGCTTCGGCTCGGTGAGCGCCGACCGGGCCGCCTACCGCGCCGACTGCCCCTCCGGGCCGGTGGTCTTCCTGGTGGAACAGATCCGGAACGTCGACGGCCACCCCTACGACCTCACCGCCGCCCTCCTCCCCGGCTACGTGGCGGCCGAGGCGGAGCGGATCGGCTGCGGCCCGCTGCGGATCCGGGTCGGCGCGGAGGGCTGAGGGCCCCGGGAACGCCGGCGGGGCGGCGCGCTCCGGCGTGGTGCCGGAACGGGCCGCCCCGGGGGTGGGACGCGGGTGCCGGGGGCGGCCGGCACGGCGGCTACTTCGGATCCTTGGCGAAGGTCTTCGTCGACCAGACGTGGCCGAGGACGGCCAGGCCGGCGCACCAGGCCACGGCGAGCCAGCCGTTGTGGCCGATCCCGGTGCCGAGGAGGAGGCCGCGGAGGGTCTCGATGGCGGGGGTGAAGGGCTGGTACTCGGCGATCGGCCGGAACCATCCGGGCATGGAGTCGATCGGGACGAAGGCGCTGGAGATCAGCGGGAGGACGACCAGCGGGAGGGCGTTGTTGGAGGCCGCCTCCGCGTTGGGGGAGACGAGCCCCATGCCGACGGCGATCCAGGTCAGCGCGAAGGCGACCAGGGCCGTCAGCCCGAAGGCGGCGAGCCATTCGAGGGCGGTCGCGCCGGTGGAGCGGAACCCGATGGCGACGGCGACGGCGCCGACCAGGAGGACGCTCATGAGGCACTGGAGGACGCTGCCGGTGACGTGGCCGATCAGGATCGAGGGCCGGTGGATGGCCATGGTGCGGAAGCGGGCGACGATCCCCTCGGTCATGTCGTTGGAGACGGAGACCGCGGTCCCCACCACCGTGCCGCCGACGGTCATCATGAGGATGCCGGGGACGAGGTAGGCGATGTACGCGGCCCGGTCCGCGCCGCCCATGCCGGCGCTCATCACGTCACCGAAGACGTAGACGAAGAGCAGCAGCATCATCACGGGGGTGAGGAGCAGGTTCAGCGTGAGGGAGGGGTAGCGGCGGGCGTGCAGGAGGTTGCGGCGGAGCATCGTGGACGAGTCGCGGACGGCGAGGGAGAGGGCGCTCATCGGGAGACCTCCTGGGTGAGGGCGAAGAAGACGTCGTCGAGGTCGGGGGTGTGGACGGTGAGTTCGTCGGCCTCGATGCCGGCGGCGTCCAGCCAGTCGAGGAGGGACCGCAGTTCGCGCTGGCTGCCGCCGCTGGGGATCTGGAGGGTGAGGGCCTCGTCGTCCCGGGTGGCCACCTGGAGGGTCGCGACCGCGGTCCGGTACAGGGCGGGGTCGGTGAAGCGGAGGCGGACGTGGCCGCCGGGGATCTGGCGTTTGAGCTGGTCGGGGGTGCCTTCGGCGGCGATCTTGCCGCCGTTGAGGACGGCGATGCGGTCGGCGAGTTGGTCGGCTTCTTCGAGGTACTGGGTGGTGAGGAGGACGGTGACGCCGTCGGCGACGAGTGCGCGGATGATCTGCCACATGGTGTGGCGGGAGCGGGGGTCGAGGCCGGTGGTGGGTTCGTCGAGGAAGATGACGCGGGGGGCGCCGACCAGGGTCATGGCGATGTCGAGGCGGCGCTTCATGCCGCCGGAGTAGGTGGAGGCGGGCTTCTTCGCGGCGTCCAGGAGGTCGAAGCGTGCGAGGAGGTCGGCGGTGACGCGGCGGGCTTCGGCCGGGGGCAGGTGGTGGAGGTCGGCCATGAGGCGCATGTTCTCCTCGCCGGTGAGCAGGCCGTCGACGGCGGAGAACTGGCCGGTGACGCCGATGGCGGCGCGCAGGTGGTGGGGGTGGGTGGCCAGGTCGTGGCCGGCGACGCGGACCTGGCCGTGGTCGGGGGTGACGAGGGTGGAGAGGATCTTGACGGCGGTGGTCTTGCCGGCGCCGTTGGGGCCGAGCAGGGCGAGGACGGTTCCTTCGGGGGCGGTCAGGTCGATGCCGTCGAGGACGACCTTGTCGCCGTACGACTTGCGCAGACCGGACACCTCGATGGCGGGGGACGCGGTGCGGCCGGTCCCCTGACCGGGCACAGAACTGGACATGGGCATGACAGAAGAAGGCATGGGGGCCTCCGATCGAAGGCTGAGGTGGGCGGGGAGGGGAGGGGAGGGGTGGTGCGAGGAGGGTCAGACGCGGGCGCGGCGGATGTCGATGTTGCCGTGGCGGGTGCGGGCGCGGACCTTGACGGACTCCTCGGTCTCCCCCGGGGCGTCGGAGGGGGTGAGTCCGTTGCGGACCTGGCCGGAGCCCGAGTCGGCGTCGAGCCACGCGGCCGTGCCCTCGCGGACGCCGACGTCGATGGCGCCGTAGTTCGTCTCCAGCCGGACGGTTCCGCGCGCGACTTCGCCGATGCGCACGGTGCCGTGCGCGGTGGTGGCGGTCACCGAGTCCTCGGCGCGGTCGACCGTGATGTCGCCGTGCGCCCCGCTCACCCGCAGTTCGCCGGTGACGGCGCCGACGGTGGTGGTGCCGTGCGAGTTCTTCAGGACGCCGGTGCCGTCGATCAGGCCGACGCGCACGCTGCCGGAGCTGGTGGTGATCTCGGTCGGCCCCTCGACCCGGTCCACGCTGATCGACCCGTGCGAGGCGGTCAGGTGGAGCGGTCCCGTGGTGTCGAACCGGGCGTCGCCGGCGGAGGTCTTCACGCGGACCCCGCCGAGCCGGCCCTCGCCGAGGACCTGGGTCCAGGCGCCGTCCACCTCGACCCGCGAGCCCGCCGGCAGCTCGACCGTCACGTCGACGACGCCGGTGCGGCCGAACAGGTTCGACTTGGGCGTCCGGATGGTCAGGGTGCCGTTCGCGTACGCGACCTCGGTCTGGTCGGCCGTCCGGACGTCCAGGTCCTTCTTGGCGTTGCGCGGCAGCACCTCGACGGTGGTGTCCGCGCGGTCGCCGGCGACGAACTGGAGGGAGCCGGCCTCGACGCGGGCCGTGACGGAGATCGGTGCGGGAGTGTCGAAAGAAGGCATGGCTGTCCCGTCCTCTTGAGTCTCTGGGGCGTCCCCGCAGGTGGGACGTGGTGGGGTGGAACCGGGGTGGTGCGGGTGGCGGGCGGGGTCAGCGCACCCAGCCCGTGATGCTCTGTCCGATGGTCCGGGGCTTCTCCGCGGCGCGCGGCCGGGCGCCGCCGCCGTCGACCGCCGCCGACACCGCCCGTACCAGCCAGGCGTTGACCGACAGCCCCTCGCGGCTCGCGGCCTCCTCGGCCCGGGCCTTGAGGTGGGCCGGCAGCCGCAGGTTGACGCGGGCGACGGCGCCCTCGTCCCCTTCCGGCACCACCGGCGCCGGGACCGGCTCGGCCGGCGCCTCCGGCGCCACGGGGGCGACACCGCTGTCGGCGGGCGGCCGTGACACCACGAAGTCCGGGTCGAGGCCGCGGAGCCGTACGTCGACCGAGCCGGGGGCGAGTTCGCGGGTGATCTCGTCCGTCGCGGCGGAGAGCACGTTGAGCATGGTCAGGCGGGCCGCCGACTCCAGGGGAGCGGTGAGCCGCTCGGCCAGCTCGCGTGCCGCGTCGCCACCGGCTTCGGCGGCCACCGCGAGTTCGCGGCGGAGGCTGTCGACATACGGGGTGAGGTCCATGACGCCATCATGGCATCACTATGGCGCCATGCGCAAGTAGTGGCACCACTGAATGGCATCACGTGGCGTCGCGTGGCGCCACGGGTGGCACCTCGTGGCGCCTGAGGGTGTCCAGTGGTGCCAGAGGGGGGCGGAGGGGGCCGCGAGGTGCCGGGCGGCGCCGCGTGGCACCCTGCGTCGCCGCCTCGCCCCGCTCGCCCGGCATCACGTCATGTCCCGTACCGGGAAGGGATGTTGACGGTAGGTCTGGACCAATCTACGGTCTGCTGGAGCGCGCGCCACGCCCCGGACCGACCCCCCACGTCCCAAGGAGCACGCATGCCAGGCTCACGGATCGCCCGCGCCCTCGGAGCGGGCCTGACCGCCCTGCTCGCGGCCCTCGCCGCCGTCCCCGCCCAGGCGGTCCCCGTCCCCGCCGACGCCACCGCCGACACCTGTGCCCTCAAGCCCCGCCCCGCCGGCAAGGTGCTCCAGGGCTACTGGGAGAACTGGGACGGCGCCGCCAACGGCGTCCACCCGCCCTTCGGCTGGGCGCCCATCGACGACCCGCGCTTCGCCGCCCACGGCTACAACGTCCTCAACGCCGCCTTCCCCGTGATCCGCTCGGACGGCACGGTGCTGTGGGAGGACGGCATGGACAACACCGTCCGCGTCCCCACCCCGGCCGAGATGTGCCGGGCCAAGGCCGCCGGGGCCACGATCCTGATGTCGATCGGCGGGGCCGCCGCCGGCATCGACCTCAGCTCCCCGGCCGTCGCCGACCGGTTCGTCGCGACGATCGTGCCGATCCTCCAGAAGTACAACTTCGACGGCATCGACATCGACATCGAGACCGGCCTCGTCGGCAGTGGCAGCATCACCACCCTCTCCGCCTCCCAGGCCAACCTGGTCCGCATCATCGACGGCGTCCTCGCCCGGATGCCGGCGGGCTTCGGCCTGACCATGGCGCCCGAGACCGCGTACGTCACCGGCGGCAGCGTCGCGTACGGCTCCATCTGGGGCGCGTACCTGCCGATCGTGAAGAAGTACGCCGACAACGGGCGCCTGTGGTGGCTCAACATGCAGTACTACAACGGCAGCATGTACGGCTGCTCCGGCGACTCCTACGCCGCCGGCACCGTCGCCGGCTTCACCGCCCAGACCGACTGCCTCGACCGCGGCCTCGTCGTCCAGGGCACCACCGTCCGCGTCCCCCACGACAAGCAGGTCCCCGGCCTCCCCGCCCAGCCCGGCGCGGGCGGCGGCCACATGGCGCCCTCCCTCGTGGCCCAGGCGTGGAACCACTACGGGGGCCGGCTCAAGGGCCTGATGACCTGGTCGGCGAATTGGGACGGGTCGAAGAACTGGACCTTCGGCGACAACGTCAAGCGGCTCCAGGGCCGTTAGACGCACCGCGCGCCCGCCCGGCCCTCGCGTGTTACCGATGGGTACGTCATGATGACGGCAACCATCCACGACCGACCCCGGGGGCTGAGGCAGCGGTGACGATCGAGAAGCGGACCAGGGTGCACGCGTTCCGGGACGACTCCCTCGGGGAGCACGACGCCGTCGGCCTGGCCGAGGCGATCCGGCGGCGCGAGGTGAGCCCCGCCGAGGCCGCCCGGGACGCGGTCGCCCGCCTCCGGGCGGTCGGGGAACTGCACGCGGTCCAGACCCCGCTCGACCCGCCGGAGCTGCGCGGCGGCACCGACGGGGTCTTCGCGGGCGTCCCCACCCTGATCAAGGACAACACCGACTACGCGGGCCTGCCCACCGGCCACGGCAGCGCCGCCTTCACCCCCCGGCCGGCCCGCCGGCACGCGCCCTTCGTCCGGCAGTTCCTCAGCACCGGCGTCACCGTCCTCGGCAAGTCCCGGCTGCCCGAGTTCGGCTTCAGCCCGGCCACCGAGTACGAGGACGCCGAACCGGTCCGCAACCCCTGGCACACCGGGTACTCCGCGGGCGGCTCCTCCGGCGGCGCCGCCGCGCTCGTCGCCGCCGGCGCCGTCCCGCTCGCCCACGCCAACGACGGCGGCGGCTCCATCCGGATCCCCGCCGCCTGCTGCGGACTCGTCGGCCTCAAGCCCACCCGGGGCCGGGTCGTCGCCAACGACCAGAGCCGCCGGCTGCCCCTCGACATCGTCGCCGACGGCGTCGTCACCCGCACGGTCCGGGACTCCGCCGCCTTCCTCGCCGCCGCCGAACGCTACCGCCGCGACCCGAAGCTGCCGCCCGTCGGCCTCGTCGAGGGCCCCTCGGACCGCCGGCTGCGCATCGGCTTCCTGCTCGACTCCCCCAACGGCGTCCGCTGCGACGACGACACCCGCGCCGCCGTCACCGGCACCGCCGACACCCTCCGGCGGCTCGGCCACACCGTCGAACCCGTCGGCATGGACCTCGACCCCCGCTTCACCGAGGACTTCCTCACCTACTGGGGCATGCTCTCCTTCCTCCTCGGCGCCACCGGCCGCACCCTCGGCGCCGACTTCGACCGCCACCGCATGGACGGTCTCAGCCGCGGCCTGCGCGAGGAGTACCTGAAGCGCTGGCGGGACACCCCCGGCGTGGTGCGCCGGCTGCGGCGCACCAGGGAGGCGTACGCGGCGGCCTTCCGCGGCCTCGACCTCGTCCTCACCCCGGTCCTCGCCCACACCACGCCCCCGATCGGGCACCTCCGCCCGGACGTCCCGTACCCGGTCCTGGTCGGGCGGATCCTGGAGTACGTCGCCTACACCCCGGTCGACAACGTGGTGGGCACTCCGTCGCTCTCGCTCCCCAGCGGCCGCACCACCGCCGAGGGCCTGCCGGTCGGCGTCCTCCTCTCCGGCCGCCCCGGCAGCGAACGCACCCTCCTGGAGGCCGCGTTCGCCCTGGAGGCGGAGCGCCCCTTCCGCCGCGTCCAGGACGTGTGACGGGCGGACCCCCGGCGGCGGCGGGCGCCCGGCCGCGCCCGCGGCCCTCCCGTGCCGTCGGGCCGTGCGGGCGGAAGGCACGGCCCGACGGGACGCTCCGGCGCGGAGGAGCCCGCTTGCGCGGGAACTGCAAAGGGACGTCATTCTCTTGCGGTACTTGCGCTAGTCTTGCGCGCATGACGCGACGACTTGCTCAGGTGGCGAAGAAGGTGGGGGTCAGCGAGGCGACGGTCAGCCGGGTCCTCAACGGCAAGCCCGGGGTGTCCGAGGCGACCCGGCAGTCCGTGCTCACCGCCCTGGACGTCCTCGGCTACGAGCGCCCCACCCAGCTCAGGGGCGAGCGCGCCCGGCTCGTCGGACTCGTCCTGCCCGAGCTGCAGAACCCCATCTTCCCGGCCTTCGCCGAGGTCATCGGGGGCGCCCTCGCCCAGCAGGGGCTCACCCCCGTCCTCTGCACCCAGACCAAGGGCGGCGTCTCCGAGGCCGACTACGTGGACCTCCTCCTCCAGCAGCAGGTCTCCGGCGTGGTCTTCGCCGGCGGGCTCTTCGCCCAGGCCGACGCCCCGCACGACCACTACCACCAGCTCGCCGAGCGCAACATCCCGGTCGTCCTCGTCAACGCCTCCATCGAGGGCCTGGACTTCCCCTGCGTCTCCTGCGACGATGCCGTCGCCGTCGAGCAGGCCTGGCGCCACCTCGCCTCCCTCGGCCACGAGAAGATCGGGATGCTGCTCGGCCCCGCCGACCACGTGCCCTCCCGCCGCAAGCTCGACGCCGCGCGGGCCGCCGCCGAGGCGGCCGGCACCCCGCTCCCCGACGCGCACGTCGTCCGCTCGATCTTCTCCCTCGAAGGCGGCCAGGCCGCCGCCAACCGCCTCCTCGAACAGGGCGTCACCGGCATCGTCTGCGCCAGCGACCCGCTCGCCCTCGGCGCCATCCGGGCCGCCCGCCGGCGCGGCCTCGCCGTCCCCGGCGACGTCTCGGTGGTCGGCTTCGACGACTCGGCGTTCATGAACTGCACCGAACCCCCGCTCTCCACCGTCCGCCAGCCCATCGAGGCCATGGGCCGGGCCGCCGTCGAGCTGCTCTGCGCCCAGATCCAGGGCGTCCACTCCCACCCGGGCGAACTGCTCTTCGAGCCCGAACTGGTGGTGCGCGGCTCCACCGCCCCGCCGCCGGCCCGCTAGCGGAAGCCCGTACCGCTCCCGCCCCTCCAGGCACCGGTTCCTCCCGCTGCCCCGCGCGGCCGGGCGGACCGGTGCCTTCGTCATTTCTGTGCGCCCTCCGTTGACAAGACCGTCATCCGGTAGAAACCTGTGCCCGCAACGACCGCAAAACTTTGACTGAATCACTCAAAAACCATGCGAGTCCTGCGTCAGGCTCTTGGAGGGCCCCGATGACACCCCTACGCCACGGCCTGCGGCTGACGATCGGCCTGCTGATCGCCGCCCTGGTCGCCCTCGGGCTGCTGCCCGTCCCCGCGTCCGCCACCGCCGCGGCGGCTCCCGACCTCGCCCTCGGCAGACCCGCCACCGCCTCCGGCGCCCACGGCGCCCATCCGGCGGGCAACCTCACCGACGGCGGCCAGGCCAGCTACTGGGAGGGCCCGGCCGGCGCCTTCCCGCAGTGGGCCCAGGTGGACCTCGGCGCCGCCGTCGCCGTCGACCGCGTCGTCCTGAAGCTCCCCACCGGCTGGGAGGCCCGGGACCAGACCCTCGCCGTCCTCGGCTCCACCGACGGCAGCGCCTTCACCACCCTGGCCGGAGCCCAGGTCCGCCGCTTCGACCCGGCCGCCGCCAACGCGGTCACCCTCGACCTGACCGGAGGTCAGCTCCGTTACGTACGGATCCAGATCACCGCCAACACCGGCTGGAACGCGGCCCAGCTCTCCGCCGTCGAGGTGTACGGCGAGCCCGGCACCGCCGAACCGCCCGTCGAGGGCACCGACCTGGCCCGCGGCAAGCCGGTCGAGGCGACCTCGGTCACCCAGAACTACCAGGCCGCGAACGCCAACGACGGCTCCACCGCCACCTACTGGGAGTCGGCCGGCTTCCCCGCGGGCCTCACGGTGAGGCTCGGCGCGGACGCCGACCTCGCCGGCGTCGTCGTCAAGCTCAACCCCGACCCGGCGTGGGGGCCGCGCACCCAGTCCTTCGAGATCCAGGGCCGCCCGGCCGGCGCCACCGCCTTCACCACCCTGAAGCCGCGCGCCGACCACGCCTTCAGCCCGTCCTCCGGGCAGAACACCGTGACCGTCCCGGTCACCGCCCGGATCGCGGACCTCCGGCTCGTCTTCCACGCCAACACCGGCGCCCCCGGCGCCCAGGTCGCCGAGCTCCAGGTCCTCGGCACCGCCGCCCCCGCCCCCGACCTCGTCGTCACCGACCTCACCTGGACCCCGGCCGCCCCCAGCGAGACCGACGACGTCACCGTCCGCGCCACCGTCCGCAACGCCGGCACCGCCGCGGCCCCCGCCGCCACCGTGCGCGTCAGCGTCGAGGGCGCCGTCGCGGGCACCGCCCCCACCGCCTCCCTCCCGGCCGGGGCCTCCACCACCGTCGACCTCCCGGTCGGCCGCCGGCCCGTGGGCGCGTACACCGTGTCCGCCGCCGTCGACCCGGCGAACGCCGTGCCCGAGCTCGACGACTCCAACAACAGCCGCACCGCCGCCTCGAAACTGACCGTCGGCCAGAGCCCCGGCCCCGACCTGATGGTCACCGGCATCACCACCGCCCCCTCGGCCCCGGCCGCCGGCGCGCCGGTCTCCTTCACCGTCGCCGTCCACAACCGCGGCACCACCGCGGTCGCCGCCGGCACCGTCACCCGGCTCACCGCCGGCACCACCACCCTGAACGGCACCACCGGAGCCGTCGCCGCCGGCCAGACCGTCAACGTCGCGGTCCCCGGCACCTGGACCGCCACCAGCGGCGGCACCACCCTGACCGCCACCGCCGACGCCACCGGCGCCCTCACCGAGACCGACGAGAACAACAACGTCCTCACCCGCTCGATGGTCGTCGGGCGCGGCGCCGCCGTCCCGTACACCGAGTACGAGGCGGAGGACGCCCGCTACCGGGGCACCCTGCTCACGGCCGACCGGCTGCGCACCTTCGGGCACACCAACTTCGCCACCGAGTCCTCCGGGCGCGCGTCGGTCCGGCTCGACGCGAGCGGCCAGTACGTCGAGTTCACCTCGGTCAACCAGGCCAACGCCCTCACCGTCCGCAACTCGGTCCCGGACGCGGCGGCCGGCGGGGGAGCGGAGCACACCCTCAGCCTCTACGCGAACGACGTCTTCGTGCGGAAGCTGACCCTCTCCTCCAAGCACTCCTGGCTGTACGGCACCACCGACGACCCGGAGGGGCTGACCAACCGGCCCGGCGGTGACGCCCGCCGGCTCTTCGACGAGTCGCACACGCTCCTGGAGCGGTCCTACCCGCCGGGCACCCGCTTCCGCCTCCAGCGCGACGCGGGCGACACCGCCGCCTTCTACGTCCTCGACCTGATCGACCTGGAGCAGGTGGCCCCGGCCGCCGCGCAGCCGGCCGGCTGCGTCTCCATCACCGAGTACGGGGCCGTGCCCAACGACGGCCTCGACGACACCGACGCGATCCAGCGGGCCGTCACCGCCGACCAGAAGGGCGAGATCGGCTGCGTCTGGATCCCGGCCGGACAGTGGCGCCAGGAGCAGAAGATCCTCACCGACGACCCGCTGAACCGGGGGCAGTACAACCAGGTCGGCATCCGGGACGTCACCGTCCGCGGCGCCGGCATGTGGCACTCCCAGCTGTACACGCTGACCCCGCCGCACCAGGCCGGCGGCATCAACCACCCGCACGAGGGCAACTTCGGCTTCGACATCGACGCCAACACCCAGATCTCCGACCTCGCCATCTTCGGCTCCGGCACCATCCGGGGCGGCGACGGCGGCGCCGAGGGCGGTGTCGGCCTCAACGGGCGCTTTGGCAAGGGCACGAAGATCCGCAACGTCTGGATCGAGCACGCCAACGTCGGCGTCTGGGTGGGCCGCGACTACGCCAACATCCCGGAGCTGTGGGGGCCGGGCGACGGCCTGGAGTTCAGCGGCATGCGGATCCGCAACACCTACGCCGACGGCATCAACTTCGCCAACGGCACCCGCAACTCCACCGTCCACGACTCCTCCTTCCGCAACACCGGCGACGACGCCCTCGCCGTCTGGGCCAGCAAGTACGTCAAGGACACCTCGGTCGACATCGGCCACGACAACCACTTCCGCAACAACACGGTCCAGCTGCCCTGGCGGGCCAACGGCATCGCGATCTACGGCGGATACGGCAACACCATCGAGAACAACGTGATCGCCGACACCATGAACTACCCGGGGATCATGCTGGCCACCGACCACGACCCGCTGCCCTTCTCCGGCCAGACCCTGATCGCGAACAACGCCCTGCACCGCACCGGCGGCGCCTTCTGGAACGAGGACCAGGAGTTCGGCGCGATCACCCTCTTCGCGCAGGGGCCCGACATCCCCGGCGTCACCATCCGCGACACCGACATCCTCGACTCGACCTATGACGCCATCCAGTTCAAGACGGGCGGCGGGGCCATGCCCGGCGTGCGGATCAGCGACGTCCGCGTCGACGGCACGGTGAACGGCGCCGGGATCCTCGCCATGGGCGGCGCCCGCGGCAGCGCCACCCTCACCGGAGTCACCTTCGCGAACACGGCCGAGGGGGACGTCGTCGTCGAACCCGGCTCGCAGTTCACGGTGGACCGGGGCTGACCCGCCCCGCCGGAACGGCGGTCCGCACCCCGCGGACCGCCGCTCCGGCATGCCCGCGCGGCCCTCCTGACGCCGACGCGACCCGCTCCGCCGGGCCTGTAGACGGTCCGACGATCCTCTGGAACTCTCTGAGCGTCCCACGCAAGGAACAGACATTCCCGCGTGATTTCTGGACGTTCACCCTTTCGCAGAGAACGAGGAGCGATGAGCATCCGCGACTGGAGACCACGGTGCCTGAGCGCCGTGATCGCGACGAGCCTGCTGGCGCTGGGCGGTCCCCTGACGACCGCCGAGGCCGCCGGAGGCCCCAACCTCGCCCTGGGCGACACCGCCGGGGCGAGCAGCGCGCACGCCGAGTACGGCGCCGCGCACATCACCGACGGCGACCAGGGCACGTACTGGCAGAGCGCCGGCTCCGCCTTCCCCCAGTGGGTGCAGGCCGACCTCGGCACCGCCACCCGCGTCGACGAGGTGGTGCTGAAGCTGCCCGCCGGCTGGGAGAGCCGCAGCCAGACCCTCTCCGTGCAGGGCAGCGCCGACGGCACGAGCTTCACCACCCTGAAGTCCTCGGCCGCCTACGCCTTCACCCCGGGCGCCGGGAACACCGTCACCATCGCCTTCCCGGCCGCCCAGACCCGTTTCGTACGGGTCGACATCACCGCCAACACGGGCTGGCAGGCCGCCCAGCTCTCCGAACTGGAGGTGCACGGCGCCGACGGCGCCTCCCCGAACCTCGCCGCCGGCAAGACCCTCACCGCCAGCGGCCACACCCAGACGTACGCGGCCGCCCACGCCAACGACGGCAACCGCGCCACCTACTGGGAGAGCCCCGGCGGCGCCTTCCCGCAGTGGTTCCGGGCCGACCTCGGGGCCGCCCTGCGCGTCGACCGGGTCGTGCTGCGGCTGCCCGACGGCTGGGAGCCCCGCAGCCAGACCCTGAAGATCCAGGGCAGTACCGACGGCACCGCGTTCACCGACCTGACCGCCGCCCGGGCGTACGCCTTCGACGCGGCGAGCGGACGCAGCGCGACGGTCTCCTTCGGCGCCACCACCACCCGGTACGTCCGCGTCCTCGTCACCGCCAACACGGTGCAGAACGCCGCCCAGATCTCCGAACTGGAGGTCTACGGGCCGGCGGGCGGCGACACCCGGGCGCCCACGGCCCCCGCGGACCTGGCGTACACGGAGCCCGCCTCCGGCCAGATCCGCTTCACCTGGAGCGCGGCCACCGACGACACCGGCGTCACCGCGTACGACGTCTACGCCGACGGCGCCCTGCTGACCACCGTCGCCGGGGACGTCACCACGTACACCGACACCCGGCCCGCGAACCGGACGGTGACCTACAAGGTCAGGGCCCGGGACGCGGCCGGCAACCAGTCCGCCGACTCCAACGCCGTGACCAGGACCGGGGACACCGGCGACACCCAGGCGCCGACGGCCCCCGCGAACCTGGCGTACACGGAGCCCGGCTCCGACCGGATCCGGCTCGCCTGGACCGCCTCCACCGACGACACGGGCGTCACCGGCTACGAGATCCACGCGAACGGCACCCTGCGCGCCACCGTCGCCGGGGACGTCACCACCTACACCGACACCCAGCCCGCCTCCGCGACCGTCACCTACCGCGTACGGGCCAGGGACGCGGCGGGCAACCGGTCCGGCGACAGCAACGGCGTCACCCGCGTCGGCAGCGGCGGCACCGGCTCCGACCTCGCCGTGGCCAAGCCGATCAGCGCCTCGTCCACGGTCCACACCTACGCCGCCGCGAACGCCAATGACAACGACACGGCCACCTACTGGGAAGGCGCCGGCGGCAGCTACCCGAACACCCTCACCGTCCGGCTCGGCGCGAACGCCGACCTCGACCGGCTGGTCCTGAAGCTCGACCCCGGCACCGCCTGGAGCGCCCGGTCCCAGACGATCGAGGTCCTCGGCCGCGCCCAGGACGCCACCGGCTTCACGAGCCTCGTCGCCGCGAAGAGCCACACCTTCGACCCCGCGACCGGCAACCAGGTGACGATCCCGGTGACCGCCCGGGTGGCCGACGTGCAGCTGCGGATCACCGCCAACACCGGCGCCCCCGCCGGACAGATCGCCGAGTTCCAGGTGATCGGCGTCCCGGCGCCCAACCCCGACCTGCGGGTCACCGGGCTGACCGTCTCGCCCGCCTCGCCCGTCGAGTCGGACCCGATCACGGTCGCCGCCACCGTCCGCAACGACGGCACCGCCGCCGCCCCCGCCAGTGGCCTCGCCGTCCGTCTGGGCGGCACGAAGGTCGCCACGGCGGCGGTCGGCGCGCTCGCCGCCGGGGCCCAGACCACGGTCACGGCCTCGATCGGGGCCCGCGACGCCGGTTCGTACGAGCTGAGCGCGGTCGCCGACGAGGGCGGGGCGGTCGTCGAGCAGAACGAGACCGACAACACGTACACCAGCCCCACCGCGCTGGTGGTGCGGCCGGTGGACAGCTCCGACCCGGTCACCGACTCGGTCACCACCTCGCCGTCCAGCCCCTCGGCCGGCGACGCGGTCACCTTCAAGGCGGTCGTCCGCAACCAGGGCACCGTGGCCACCGCCTCCGGCGCCCACCCGGTGACCCTCACGCTCCTGGACGAGCGGGGCGGCACCGTGAAGACCCTCACCGGCTCCTCCACCGGGCCGCTGGCGGCCGGGGCGCGGACGGAGGTGAGCCTCGGGCCGTGGACGGCCGCCGACGGCTCGTACACCGTCCGCACGGTCCTCGCCGACGACCCGAACGAGCTGCCGGTGAAGCGGGCGAACAACACCGCCACCCAGCCGCTCTTCGTCGGGCGCGGCGCGAACATGCCGTACGACATGTACGAGGCGGAGGACGGCACCCCGGGCGGCGGCGCGACCGTCGTCGGGCCCAACCGCACCGTCGGCGACGTCGCGGGCGAGGCGTCCGGCCGCAGGGCGGTGAACCTGGACGCGACCGGCGAGTACGTCGAGTTCACCACCCGGGCCCCGACCAACACCCTGGTCACCCGCTTCTCGATCCCGGACGCCCCGGGCGGCGGCGGGATCGACTCGACCCTGAACGTCTACGTCGACGGCGTCTTCCGGAAGGCCCTGCCGCTGACGTCGAAGTACGCCTGGCTGTACGGCTCCGAGACCGCGCCCGGCAACTCCCCGGGCGCCGGCGGGCCGCGGCACATCTACGACGAGGCGCACCTGATGCTCGGCGGGACCGTGCCGGCCGGCAGCCGGATCCGGCTCCAGAAGGACGCCGCGAACACCTCCACGTACGCGATCGACTTCGTGAACCTGGAGCAGGTCGCGCCGGTGGCGAACCCGGACCCGGCGGCGTACGCCGTCCCGGCGGGCTTCGGCCACCAGGACGTGCAGAACGCCCTCGACCGGGTCCGGATGGACACCACGGGCACCCTGACCGGCGTCTACCTGCCGCCGGGAGAGTACCGGACGTCGGGCAAGTTCCAGGTGTACGGCAAGGCCGTGAAGGTGGTCGGCGCCGGGCCCTGGTACACCCGGTTCCACGCGCCCCCGACGCAGGAGAACACCGACGTCGGCTTCCGGGCCGAGGCGACCGCGAAGGGCTCGCTCTTCAAGGGCTTCGCCTACTTCGGCAACTACACCTCGCGGATCGACGGACCGGGCAAGGTCTTCGACTTCGCGAACGTGTCGGACGTCGTCATCGACGACATCTGGAACGAGCACATGGTGTGCCTCTACTGGGGCGCCGACACCGACCGGATCACCATCAGGAACTCCCGCATCCGGAACATGTTCGCCGACGGGATCAACATGACCAACGGGTCGACGGACAACCTGGTGGCCAACAACGACGCCCGGGCCACCGGCGACGACAGCTTCGCGCTGTTCTCGGCCGTCGACGCGGGCGGCGCGGACATGAAGAACAACGTCTACGAGAACCTGACCAGCACGCTCACCTGGCGGGCGGCGGGCGTGGCCGTCTACGGCGGCTACGACAACACCTTCCGCAACATCCACATCGCCGACACCCTGGTCTACTCGGGGATCACGATCTCCTCGCTGGACTTCGGGTATCCGATGAACGGATTCGGAACCGGACCGACGACCTTCGAGAACATCTCGATCGTGCGGGCCGGCGGCCACTTCTGGGGCTCCCAGACCTTCCCCGGGATCTGGGTCTTCTCCGCCTCGAAGGTCTTCCAGGGGATCCGGGTGAACCACGTCGACATCGTCGACCCCACCTACAGCGGGGTGATGTTCCAGACGAACTACGTCGGCGGGCAGCCGCAGTTCCCCATCAAGGACACGGTGTTCACCGACGTCTCGATCACCGGGGCGCGCAGGTCCGGTGACGCCTTCGACGCGAAGTCCGGCTTCGGCCTGTGGGCGAACGAGCAGCCCGAGGCGGGCCAGGGCCCGGCCGTGGGCGAGGTGACCTTCAACGGGCTGCGGATGAGCGGCAACGCCGTCGACGTCCGCAACACCACCTCCACCTTCAGGATCCACCTCAACCCCTGACCGCAAGGGCCCCGGTGAGGCCGGTGCGAGCCGCTTCGGGCGGTTTGCGCCGGCCTTACCCACCGACGTGATTGCGCTTCACTGTCGAGGTTTTACGAAATCAGCGCGATATCTTGCGTTCACTTGTCGGGGATGGTTGAGTGTGCCGCGCCCCGCCCGCGCAGCACCGCCGGGGCCACCTCCACGCCGATGCCCGAAGGGGACCACTCATGAGAAGTGCCCGGCTCCGCCGTACCCGCAGACCGGCCGCAGTCGCCCTCGTCTCCGCCCTCGCGCTCACCGCGCTCGCCGCCTGCGGCACCAGCAGCAGCGCCGACAACGGCGACGGGGGCGGGCGGAGCGGCTCCTCCGACCCGACGATCCCGCTCGACCCCGGGACGAAGGTGACGCTCACCATCGACTGCATGCCGCCCGCGGCGAAGGCGGCCGAGCTCAAGGAGTGGAAGGAGGACGTCGCCGAGTTCAACAAGACGTATCCGAACGTCACCATCGAGGGCCGCTCCACCCCCGGCCAGTGCCTGGAGCCCCCGCGCTTCACCGCGATGCTCAAGGCCAAGTCGCAGCCGGACGTCTTCTACACCTACTTCACCGACCTGCCGCAGGTCCTCGCCGAGGACGGCGCCGCCGACATCAGCGCCTACGTCAGCCCCAAGACCGTCCCGCTCCTCAAGGACATCGACCCGGACGTCCTCGACTCCCTCAAGCACCAGGGCAACCTCTACGGCCTGCCCACCAGCAACTACACGATGGGCCTGCTGATCAACCGCAAGCTCTTCAAGGACGCCGGACTCGACCCCGACGCCCCGCCGCGCACCTGGGAGGAGGTCCGCGCCGCCGCCAAGAAGATCGCCGCCCTCGGCGACGGCATCGCCGGCTTCGGCGAGTACTCCGCCGGCAACACCGGCGGCTGGCACTTCACCGCCCAGATGTACAGCCTCGGCGGCGACGTCGTCGACGCGAGCGGCACCAAGGCCGCCTTCAACGACGAGATCGGCAAGCGGGTCGCGAAGAACCTCCACGCCATGCGGTGGGAGGACGACAGCATGGGCAAGACCCAGCTGCTCAAGTGGGGCGACCTCCAGAAGCAGATCGCCACCGACAAGCTCGGCATGTTCCTCGCCGCCCCCGACGACATCGCCTACATGGTCCAGCAGCTCGGCGCGACGTACGAGAACTTCGGCATGGGCCCCATCCCCGGCGGCAGGAACACCCTCGCCGGCGGCAACAACTACATGGTCAAGAAGGGCATCTCGCCCGACAAGATCAAGGCCGCCGTCGCCTGGCTCAACTTCAAGAACCTCACCGTCGGCAAGGGCCAGTTCGACTGGGCCCGCGCCAAGGCCGACGGCCTCCCGGTCGGCGTCCCGCAGCCCAACTTCTGGATGAACGAGTCCAAGACCGAGGACGACGCCGCCCGCGCCCGGCACGCCACCATGCCGGTCGCCAACTTCAAGACCTTCATGGACAACCCCGTCCCCGGCAAGGCCGAGCCGCCGAAGGCCCAGGAGGTCTACAAGGTGCTCGACAACCTGATGTCCGGCCTCCTCACCGACGAGGACGCCGACATCGACAAGCTCCTGGCCACCGCCGAGACCCAGGTCAACCAGGTCCTGGCCGACCAGTGACCCGGCGGGTGGGGCGGACCGGCCCGGTCCGCCCCACCCGCCGGCACCCCCAGCAGCGGCAGCACAGCACCAAGGAGCGACGATGCCGGCCCTCACCACCGCCCCGCGCCCCACGGCGCCCCCTCGCACCGAACCGCCGGCCAAGACGGCCCCCTTCGCCACGGCCCTGCGGCGCAACCTGACCGCCCACGGCTTCCTCATCGGAGCCGTCCTCTGCTTCGCGGTCTTCTCCTGGTACCCGATGGTCAGGGAGTTCCTGCTCGCCTTCCAGAAGACCGAGGGCGGCCGCACCACCTGGGTCGGCCTCGACAACTTCCGCACCGTCGCGAACGACCCGGCCTTCTGGCAGGCGTGGGGCAACACCCTCCTCTACACCGCCCTCGCCCTGCTCCTCGGCTTCGCCGTCCCCTTCGCCGCCGCCCTCGTCATCAACGAGTTCCGCCACGGACAGGGCTACCTCCGGCTCCTCGTCTACCTCCCGGTGATGCTGCCGCCGGTCGCCGCCGTCCTCCTCTTCAAGTACCTCTACGACCCCGGCTACGGCCTCCTCAACGAACTCCTCCGCTTCCTCGGCCTGCCCGAACAGCAGTGGCTCCAGGACCCGGACATCTCGCTGCTCGCCGTCGTCATCGCCTCCACCTGGATGAACATGGGCGGCGCCACCCTGATCTACCTCGCCGCGCTCCAGTCCATCCCCGGCGAGCTGTACGAGGCCGCCGAGCTCGACGGCGCCGGCCTGCTCCGCAAGATCTGGCACGTGACGATCCCGCAGACCCGGCTCGTCCTCTCGCTGATGCTCCTCATGCAGGTCATCGCCACCATGCAGGTCTTCGTCGAACCGTTCCTGCTCACCGGCGGCGCCGGTCCCGAAGGGTCCACCACCACCGTCGTGTACCTCATCTACCAGTACGCCTTCAACTTCAACGACTACGGCGCCGCGGCCGCCCTCGGCCTCCTGCTGCTCGTGCTCCTCGCCGGATTCTCGGCGGCGTACGTCAAGCTCAGCCGCGCCGAGGACGAGTAGGACCGGGGGAGTCACACATGTCCACACGCACGCTCATCTCACCGGCCCGGCTCGCCCGGCCCCGCGGCAGGGCCGCTTACCGGGCCGTCCTCGTCCTGGTCCTCGTCCTCTTCACCCTGGTTTTCCTCGGCCCCCTCTACTGGCTCGCCTCCAGCGGCTTCAAGGACGCCCAGGAGGTCGTCCGGACCCCGCCCACCCTGATCCCCGGCACCTTCGAACCGGAGAACTACACCCGGGCCTGGGAGGTCATGGACCTCGCCACCCTCCTCCTCAACACCCTCTACTACGCCTTCGGCGCGCTCGCCTTCCAGCTCGTCCTCGACGTCGCCGCCGCCTACGCGCTCTCCAAGCTGCGCCCCGTGCTCGGCAAGGCGATCCTCGGCATGATGCTCGCCACCCTGATGATCCCGGCGACCGTCCTCGTCGTCCCCCAGTACCTCACCGTGCTCGACGTGCCGATCGTCGAACGCAACCTGCTCGACAGCCCCTGGGCGATCTGGCTGCCGTCCGTCACCAACGCCTTCAACATCTTCCTGCTGAAGCGGTTCTTCGACTCCATCCCCCAGGAACTGCTCTCCGCCGCCGCCCTGGACGGCGCCGGCCCCCTGCGGATCCTGTGGTCGATCGTCCTGCCGGTCTCCCGGCCGATCCTCGGCGTCGTGTCGATCTTCGCGGTCGTCGGGGTCTGGAAGGACTTCCTCTGGCCGATGCTCACCCTCCCCGACCCGGCGAAGCAGACCCTCAACGTGGGCATCTACTCGCTCTCCAACGGGGTCCCGGTCAACGTCCTCGTCGCCGCCCTCGCCATCGCCTCGCTGCCGACCCTCCTCGTCTTCCTGGTCTTCCAGCGCAACATCATGGGCGGCCTCACCGCCGGCGGCCTCAAGGGCTGACCCGCCCGCCACCCCTCCGCCCCCTCCCACCGCCCTCCTCCCCGCCCGAAAGGACCGTCACGTGGCAGCCCCCCTCCCGACCCGCACCGCCGACTGGTGGCGCGACGCCGTCATCTACCAGGTCTACCCGCGCAGCTTCGCCGACGGCGACGGGGACGGCACCGGTGACCTCGCGGGCGTCCGGGCGCGCCTGCCCCACCTCGCCGGACTCGGCGTCGACGCCGTCTGGTTCACCCCCTGGTACGCCTCCCCGATGGTCGACGGCGGCTACGACGTCGCCGACTACCGCGCCGTCGACCCCGCCTTCGGCACCCTCGACGAGGCCGAGAAGCTGATCGCGGAGGCCGCCGAACTCGGCCTGCGCGTCATCGTCGACATCGTCCCCAACCACGTCTCCGACCAGCACGCCTGGTTCCGGGAGGCGCTCGCCGCCGGCCCCGGCAGCCCCGAGCGCGCCCGCTTCCACTTCCGCCCGGGCCGCGGCGAGCACGGCGAACTCCCGCCCAACGACTGGCCCTCCCAGTTCTCCGGCACCACCTGGACCCGGGTGCCCGACGGCGAGTGGTACCTCCACCTCTTCACCCCCGAACAGCCCGACCTCAACTGGGCCCACCCCGACGTCCGCCGCGAGCACGAGGAGGTCCTGCGCTTCTGGTTCGAACGCGGCGTCGCCGGCGTCCGCGTCGACTCCGCCGCCCTCCTCGCCAAGGACCCGGAGCTGCGGGACTTCACCGAGGGCGTCGACCCCCACCCGTACATCGACCTCGACGAGATCCACGACGTCTACCGCTCCTGGCGGGCGGTGGCCGACGAGTACGGCGGCGTCTTCGTCGGCGAGGTCTGGCTCCCCGACGCCGAGCGCTTCGCCCGCTACCTCCGCCCCGACGAGCTCCACACCGCCTTCAACTTCGCCTTCCTCGCCTGCCCCTGGGAACCGGACCGGCTGCGCCGCGCCGTCGACGACACCCTCGCCGAACACGCCCCCGTCCACGCCCCCGCCACCTGGGTCCTCTGCAACCACGACGTCACCCGCACCGTCACCCGCTACGGCCGCGCCGACACCGCCTTCGACTTCGCGAAGAAGCGCTTCGGCACCCCCACCGACCTGGAGCTCGGCACCCGCCGCGCCCGCGCCGCCGCCCTCCTCACCCTCGCCCTCCCCGGCTCCGTCTACCTCTACCAGGGCGAGGAACTGGGCCTTCCCGAGGCCGACGTCCCGACCGACCGCATCCAGGACCCCATGCACTTCCGCTCCGGCGGCACCGACCCCGGCCGCGACGGCTGCCGGGTCCCCCTCCCCTGGGAGGCCGACGCGCCCGCGTACGGCTTCGGCACCCGGCCCGGCACGGACCCCTGGCTGCCGCAGCCCGCCGACTGGGGCCGCTACGCGGTCGACCGGCAGAGCGCCGACCCCGCCTCCATGCTCAGCCTCTACCGCACCGCCCTCCGCCTGCGCCGCGCCGAACCCGGCTTCGGCGACGGACCGCTCACCTGGCTCCCGGCCGCCGACGGCGTCCTCGCCTTCGCCCGCGACCACGGCCTGATCTGCGTCGTCAACCTCTCCGGCGGCCCGGTGGACCTCCCCGCCCACCGCGAACGGCTCCTCGCCAGCGGCCCCCTCGGCCCCGCCGGCACCCTCCCGCCGGACACGGCGGTCTGGCTGCGCGCCTGAGCCGCTCCCGCGCCCCGGACCTGACCCCGGGGCGCGGGAGTCACCACCCGAAGCGGCGGTCCACGACGGCGGCGAACTCCTCGAAGCTGAGGACCCGGTCGCCGTTCTGGTCCGCCGCGTCGAAGAGCGCGGCGGAGCCGTCGTCGCCGACGACGCCCCAGAAGGGGATCACGCCCCGCGCCGCCAGGGTGGGCCCCTTCTCCCGCAGGGCCCGGATGACCTCGGCGCGGGTCAGCGCGCCGTCGTGGTCGAGGTCGAGCGCGTCGAAGAGGACGCGGGCCTTGTCGCTCATCAGCTGTCCTTGGTCGGTCGGAGGTCGGAACCGGATCGGTACGGGGAAGGACGCCGCGACCGCCGTACGGGTTGCCTAGGCTCTCTCCCATGGCGACCCCTTCCTCCCCCGACCTGCTCGTCCTGCACGCCGTACGGCTGCGGGGCATGACCACCGAGACGGAGGCCGCGGCGCGCTTCGGCCTCGACCCGGACGCCGTCGGCGAGCTGCTGCTGGACCTCCAGGCGTACGGCCGGGTCTCCCGGAGCTCCTTCGCCGGCACCTCCGGCTGGAGCCTGACCGACGCGGGCCGGGCGGAGGGCGAGCGGCTGCTCGCCGAGGAGCTGGCGCGGACCGGGCTCGGCCCGTACGTCCGCGAGCGGTACGCCGCCTTCCTCGCGTACAACGCCCGCTGCCTGACGGCCTGCACCGACTGGCAGCTGCGGCCCGACGGCACCGGGCGGCTCGCCGTGAACACCCACGGCGACACGGCCTGGGACGCCCGGATCCTCGACGAGCTGACCGTCCTCGGCGGCGTCCTGGACACCCTCTCCGCCGAACTCGGCGTCCGGCTCGCCCGCTTCGCCGGCTACGGCGACCGCTTCGCCGCCGCCCTCTCCCGGGTCCGGCGGGGCGAGTTCTCCTGGGTGGACCGCCCGCGCGCCGACTCCTGCCACACCGTCTGGATGGAGTTCCACGAGGACCTCCTCGCCAGCCTCGGCATCCGCAGGGGCGAGGAGCCCGCCCCGTAGACCAGGACGAAGGTGACGGTGATCAGCAGCGACCAGGCGCCGAACTTGGCGACGGAGACGGGCTGCCAGCCGTCGAGCTGGTCCGGATAGCTCCAGGCGCCCGCGTAGGTGGCGGCGTTCTCGGCGATCCAGAGGAAGAAGCCGATGAGGACGAAGGAGAGGGCGAGCGGCATCCGGTGGTCCCGCTCGCCGACCCGGAAGCGGACCCAGGTGCCGGCGGTGGCGAGGAGCAGCAGCGCGGCGAGGACCCAGCGGGCGTCGGGCAGCCAGTGGTGGCTGAAGAAGTTGACGTAGACCGCCGCGGCGAGGACCGCCATGGCCCGGGGCCGGTAGCCGGTCAGGCGCAGGTCGAACAGGCGCCAGGCGCGGCAGACGTAGCTGCCGACGGCCGCGTACAGGAAGCCGCCGTAGAGGGGGACGCCGCCGATCTTGGTGACCGCCTCCTCCGGATAGCTCCAGGACCCCATCCGGACCTTGACCAGTTCGAAGAGCAGGCCGATGAGGTGGCAGACGGCGATGACCGCGACGTCCCGCCCGCTGTCCCAGCCGAGCCGCCGGGCCAGGACGGTGAGCGCGATCCCGTAGCCGAGCAGCAGGTCGTAGCGGGCGACGGGCAGTTCGGGCAGGAGCGCCGAGACCGCGATGCCGCCGACGAGCGCCACGGCGAAGGCGCAGCAGCGCGCCTCCAGGAGCGCGAAGCGCAGGAGCTGGCGGAGACCGTGTGTGATCCGGTTCATGGGGGAGGGGACGCCCCCGTCCGTCTGTTCGGTTTCCCGGCGGCCGCCGCCCGCCGGACCGGTCAGCGGTGGTCGTGGTGGTGGGCGCAGCGCGGGGCGGTGAGCAGGCGGCGGACCATGTCGCCGGCGGTGGCGGCGTCGCGGGCCTCGGCGGGGAAGAGGAGGCGGAGGTCGCAGTGGCCCTCGCCGTACTCGCAGCGCAGGGAGACGGCGTGCCGGTCCATGGCGAGCGGGAGGGCGCGGACGAGCCCGTGCGGGAGGCGGGAGCCGGCGAGGACGACCAGCTCCGAGACGAGGTCGGCGTGGGCGTCGGCGAGGTGGGTGAGGAGCGCGGCCTCGTCGAGGGCGAGCGGGTCGGGGGCGGCGAGGGCGTACGCGGCGGGGTCGACGTCCTCGGTCCCGGCGCCGGTGCGGAGGGTGACGCGGGCGAGGTCGAGGCGGAGCGCGCCGGGGTCGCCCGGGACGGCGGGGACGAGCCGGCCGGTGAGCGCGACCCGGGCGCGGACCCGGTCGCGCAGCGCGGTGGGGGCGATGTCGGTGAGGTCGACGCGGACGCCGGGCGCCTCGAACGGGGCGCGGGCGAGGTGTGCGGAGAGCGGGGTGTCGGCGGGCGGGTGGAGGGTGATCCGGCCGCGGGCGCCGACGGTGTGCGCGCCGAGCAGGTCGTAGGTCTGTCCGTCGACGGTGAGGGAGAGGGAGATGGCCCGGGCCAGGACGGAGCGGACCTGCTCCGCGGCGGTCTGCTGGGGCAGGGCGGGGGAGGGGGCGGCGCGCACGGTGACTCTCCTCGGTCGAATTTTAGGTAAGGCTAACCTAACCATCCCTGGCGCGGCGCTGTCCAGGACCCCGGAAGCGGAAGGATTTCGGGCGTTGTCGGTGGGCCCCGCTACTGTGCAGACCACTGATCGGACGAGGGACAACGGGAGGGGCCGTGCGCCGCTGGGAGCACGCCGGGGACGGCGCGGGGAAGTTCTGGGAGGCCGGTGCCGAAGGCACCGCGGTGACCGTCCGGTTCGGGCGGATCGGCACGGCGGGACAGACCCGGCGCAAGGAGTTCGACACGCCCGGGGCGGCGGAGGCGTACCTGCTCAAGACCATCGGGGAGAAGGAGCGCAAGGGGTACGCCGCGGCCGGCGCCGCCGCGCCCGCCCCCGCCGCGGCCCCCCGCGCCGCCGCGACCCCCGCCGCCGCGCCCGCCCCCGCCGCCGAAGTCCCCCTGGAGGAAGGGGCGGAGGGCCCCGTCGTCCGGCCCGACGAGACCACCTTCGTCCTGCCGGAGGCGTGGAAGCGGAACCTGCGGCCGCGCCGCGGCGGCACCCCCGTCCCGGTCGCCCCGCCCGAGCCGAAGGCCCCCGCCCTGCTCGCCGAGTGGCGCGCCCGGTTCACGGTGGAGGTCGACCGCGCCCTCGACGCCGCGCGGAGCGACGCCTCCCTCGTCGAGGCCGCCCGCGCCCACGACGCCGGCAGCCCCGACCCGATCGGCGCCGCCGTCCTCGCCGCCCTCCTCCCGTCCGAGGCCGGGCGGCGCACCGTCGCCGACGCCTGGACCGTCGCGCACGGACTGCCCTTCGCCGCCGTCGCCGCCGTCGAACTCCTCGAATGCCGCCGCGTCTGGGTCCAGGCCGCCCGGGGCAACGCCGTCGGCGGCATCGACATCGCCGCCGAGGACGAGCGGGGCTGGGAGCGCGGCGATTCCTACGCGGCCCTCGACCGGGTCCGCGCCCTCCTCGCCGTCACCGACGACGGGACGTACGCGGCCGCCGTCGCCGCCCTCGCCCGCCACCGGACCACGCCCCGCCGCCGCGTCGCCGTCTCCTACCTGGTGCCCACCGAACGGGCCTGGACCGACGCGTGCCTGGCCGACCCCGCCACCCGCGAACACCCCCAGGTCGCCGTCCGGGACATGCTGGTCTGCTCCCTCACCGCCGACCAGGCCGCCACCCTCACCGGCCGCGTCGACCTCGGCTGGCGCGGCTGGGGCGCGGCCACCGTCGCCACCGTCGCGGACGGCGCCGGCACCGCGCTCGCCCCCTTCCTCGTCGCCGAGACCGGCCGCCAGTACCTCGGCACCGACGACCTCAAGGCGTTCGCCGCCGCCCTCGCCGAACTCCCCTCCGACGAGGCCTTCCAGGGCCTCCTCGACCGCGTCGGCGACAAGCACGTCCGCGCCGAACTGGTCGCGGCCGCCCGCCGCTTCCCGGTCCGCGCCCTCCGGCTCCTCGCCCCCGCCGCCCGCGAACTCACCGGCGACTCCCCGCTGGTCCGCCGGATGCTCGCCGGCCACGTCGCCTCCCACCGCGCCCTCACCCTCGACGTCCTGCCCGAACTCCCCGCGGACGTCGCCGAGATCGTGGAGCCGCTCACCCGCGCCCAGGACACCGCCGAGGACGCCCCCCTCGCCGGCCTCCCCGCCCTCCTCACCAGCCCCCCGTGGACGGCGCGCCGCCGGGCGGCCGAGCCCCGCGTCGTCACCGGCCTCGCCGCGCCGTCCGGCACCCGGACCGTCTGGCGGGACGGGGAGCGGCGGAGCTGGGCCACCACCGAGTCCTGGGTGACCGGCTGGCAGCCGTACGAGCCCCTGGACGTCCTCGTCGACAAGCTCCTCGCCGGCAACCTGCACGGCTGGCACACCGTCGGCGTCCTCGTCAACGGCCCCGCCGAGCGCGTCCGCCCCTACCTCGCCGACTGGGACGGCATGGAGCACTGCTACGACGGCGCCGAGGTCTTCAAGCCGCTCGTCGCCGCCCACGAGGACGCCGCCCTGCCGCCGCTCCTGCGCATGGCGGCCCAGCACCCCGCCACCATGGCCGAGGTGCTGCTGCCCTACCTCGACGTCCGGGTGGCCCGCCTGATGGCGGACTGGCTGCACCGCCTCAAGACCGCCGGCCGCACCGCCCGCGCCTGGCTGCTGCGCCACGGCACCGAAGCGGCCCGGCTCCTCGTCCCCGACGCCGTCGGCCCCACCGGCCCCGAGCGGATCGCCGCCGAGGGCGCCCTCCGGGCGCTCGTCGCCGCCCAGGGCCCCGACGGCGTCCGCGCCGCCGCCGGGGAGTACGGCGAGGAGGCCGCGCGGGCCGTCGGGGAACTGCTCGCCACCGACCCGCTGGTGACCGCCCTGCCCGCCCGGATGCCGCAGGCCGCCGCCTGGATCGAGCCCCGCGTGCTGCCCCGGATCCGGCTGCGGACCGGCGGCGCCCTGCCCGTGTCCGCCGTCGCCCACGTCCTCACCATGCTCTCCGTCTCCAAGCCGGGCGCCCCCTACCCCGGCCTCGCCCAGGTCCGGGAGCTGTGCACGCCCGCCTCGCTCGCCGAGTTCGCCTGGGGCCTCTTCGAGGAGTGGCGGATCGTCGGCATGCCGCCCAAGGAGGCGTGGACCCTGCACGCCCTCGCCTGGTTCGGGGACGACGCCACCGTCCGCGCGCTCACCCCCGTCGTCCGCGCCTGGCCCGGCGAGGGCGCCCACCACCGGGCCGTCGAGGCGCTCGACGTCCTCGCCGCCATCGGCACCGACAGCGCCCTCCTCCACCTCCACGGCATCTCCCAGCGCGTCAAGTTCAAGGCCCTCAAGCAGCGCGCCCAGGAGAAGATCGCCGAGGTCGCCGACGGCCTCGGCCTCACCGCCGAACAGCTCGCCGACCGGCTCGTGCCCGACCTCGGCCTCGACGCCGACGGCAGCACCGTCGTCGACTACGGCACCCGCCGCTTCACCGTCGGTTTCGACGAGGCCCTCAAGCCCTTCGTCCGCGACGCCGAGGGCCGCCGCCTCAAGGACCTCCCCAAGCCCGGCGCCCGCGACGAGACCGAACGCGCCACCGCCGAACGCAAGCGGTTCCTCGCCCTGAAGAAGGACGTCCGCGCCATCGCCGCCGACCAGGTCCGCCGCCTGGAGGCCGCCATGGTCGACGGCCGCTCCTGGACCGGCGCCGAGTTCCGGCGGCTGTTCGTCGAGCACCCCCTCGTCCGGCACCTCGCCCGCCGCCTCGTCTGGCAGGCCGAACAGGACGGCACCACCACCTCCTTCCGGGTCGCCGAGGACCAGACCTACGCCGACGCCGGCGACGAACTGCTCACCGTCGCCGACGACGCCACCGTCACCCTCCCGCACCCCCTCCACCTCACCGCCGAACTCGGCACCTGGGCCGAGCTCCTCGCCGACTACGAGATCGTCCAGCCCTTCCCGCAGCTCGGCCGGCAGCTCCACGTCCCCGCCGAGGAGGACACCGCGGGCGCCCGCCTCACCCGCTTCGAGGGCGTCACCGTCCCCGTCGGCCGCCTCCTCGGTCTCCAGAAGCGCGGCTGGGAGCGCGGCTCCCCGGAGGACAACGGCGTCGAGCGCTGGTTCTCCCGCCGCCTCGCCCCCGAGCGCCACCTCGTCATCCAGCTCGACCCCGGCATCGCCGTCGGCATGATCGACGAGTTCCCCGAGCAGACCCTGGAGACCGTCTGGCTCGACACCCGGCCCGGCGACCACTGGGGAAGCCGCACCTACCCGCTGCGCCTCGCCGACCTCGACCCGGTGACCGTCTCCGAACTCCTCGCCGACCTCACGGAGCTGACCTCGTGACCGCCCCCGAGCCGCTCCAGCGGCCCCCCGCCGAAGTCCGGTACGCCGACGAACTGGCCGCCCTGCGCGCCTCCGACACCGACCCGCGCCCGCCCGGCTGGCGGCTCAGCCTGCGCGCCGCCCGCCGGTTCGTCGTCGGCGACGAGGAGACCGGCGTCAGCCGCAAGTTCGTCGGCGACACCGCCCTCGTCGAGCGGGCCCTCGTCGCCCTCGCCACCAACCGCGGCCTGATGCTCGTCGGTGAACCCGGCACCGCCAAGTCCCTCCTCTCGGAACTGATCGCGGCCGCCGTCTCCGGCGACTCCACCCTCGTCGTCCAGGGCGGCGCCGCCACCACCGAGGACCACATCAAGTACTCCTGGAACTACGCCCTCCTCGTCTCCGAGGGCCCCTCCGAGCGGGCCCTCGTCCCCGCCCCCGTGCTCAAGGGCATGGCCGAGGGCCGGCTCGTCCGCTTCGAGGAGATCACCCGCTGCCCCCTGGAGGTCCAGGACTCCCTCCTCTCCCTCCTCTCCGAACGGGTCGTCGCCGTCCCCGAACTCGACGGCCCCGCCGGCATGGTCTTCGCCCGCCAGGGCTTCAACGTCATCGCCACCGCCAACACCCGCGACCGGGGCGTCAACGAGATGAGCGCCGCCCTCAAACGGCGCTTCACCTTCGAGACCGTCTTCCCCATCCCCGACCTCGACACCGAACTCGCCCTCGTCGAGGCCGAGGCCACCGCCCTGCTGCGCCGCTCCGGCGTCCCCGTCGCCCCCGACCGGGACGTCCTCACCGTCCTCGTCACCACCTTCCGCGAACTCCGCTCCGGCGGCGACGGCGCCCCCGGCGACCGCCTCTCGTCGGTCATGAGCACCGCCGAGGCCGTCTCCGTCGCCCACGCCGTCGGCGTCCGCGGCTGGTTCCTGCGCGGCGGCCCCGGCGACGCCGCCGACCTCGTCACCTGCCTCGCCGGCACCGCCGCCAAGGACAGCCCCGAGGACCTGGCGCGCCTGCGCCGCTACCTCGAACAGCGCGTCGCCGTCCGCGGCGGCCCCCACTGGAAGGCCCTGCACGCGGCCCGCCACCTGCTGGCCGGCTGATGACCGTCACGTACCTCGGCGTCCGCCACCACTCGCCCGCCTGCGCCCGGCTCGTCGCCCGCGCCGTCGAGCGGCTGCGCCCCGCGTACGTGCTCGTCGAAGGCCCGAGCGACCTGAACGGACGCCTCGACGAGCTGCTGCTCGGCCACGACCTGCCCGTCGCCGTCTTCAGCCACTACCGCGACGACGAGCGGTCCGCGACCTCCTGGACCCCGCTGTGCGCCTACTCGCCCGAGTGGATCGCGCTCACGGCGGGCCGGGCGGCCGGCGCCGAGGTGCGCCTCGTCGACCTGCCCGCCTGGCACCCCGCCTTCGCCGGCCGCGCCAACCGGTACGCCGACGCCGAGGCCCGCTACGCCGAGGCCACCGCCCGGCTCCGGCGGCGCTTCGCCGTCGACTCCGCCGACGCCCTGTGGGACCGCATGATCGAGGCCGACCCCGGCGCCCCGGACCTCGCGGAGCGCCTGGAGACCTACTTCGACGCGGTCCGCGGCGACACCGCCGCCGACCCCTCGGACCAGGCCCGCGAGGCGTACATGGCCGACTGGATCCGCGCCGCCCGCGCCGCCGCCGGCGACCGCCCGGTCCTCGTCGTCACCGGCGGCTTCCACCGCCCGGCGCTGCGCCGGCTGGTGGAGGACGACCCCGGCGGCGGGACCGGCCGGCCCGCCTGGCCCGCCGTGCCCGCGCCGCCCGAGGGGGCGCTCAGCGGCAGCTTCCTCGTCCCGTACTCCTTCCGGCAGCTCGACGCCTTCGCCGGGTACGAGTCCGGGATGCCGTCCCCCGCCTACCACCAGTGGCTGTGGGAGGACGGCCCCGAGGCCGCCGGCCGGCGGCTCGTCCGCACCGTCGCCGCCCGGCTCCGCGACCGCGGCCACCCCGTCTCCACGGCCTCCCTCGTCGCCGCCCGGGCCTCCGCCACCGCCCTCGCCGCCCTGCGCGGCCACCCCGTCCCCGGCCGCCTCGACCTCCTCGACGCCCTCGCCGGCGCCCTCGTCACCGAGGCCCTCGACGAACCCCTGCCGTGGACCCGGCGCGGCCCCCTGCGGCCCGGGACGCACCCGGCCGTCGTGGAGATGGTCGCGGCCTGCGGCGGCGACCGCACCGGCCGGCTCCACCCCGACACCCCCGCCCCGCCCCTCGTCCACGACGTCACCGCCCGCCTCGCCGCCCTCGGCCTCGACGGCACCGGCCCCGTGACGCTCCGTCTCACCACGCCGTCCGGCCTGGAGCGCAGCCGCGTCCTGCACCGGCTGCGCGTCCTCGGCGTCCCCGGGTACGAGCGGGTCGCCGGCCCGGCCGACGGCACCGACCCGGTGGCCGAGGAGCGCTGGGAGCCCCGCCCGGCGGCGGGCCGCGACGCCGCCCTGGTCGAGGCGGGCGCGTACGGCGCGCGGCTGGACGACGCGGCCGTCGTCGCCCTCGGCGACCGCGCCCGCGCCGCCGCGGACGACTGCGCGGCCCTCGCCCGCGTCCTCTTCGACACCGTCGTCTGCGGCGCCACCGACCTCGCGGGCCCCCTCGTCACCCGCCTCCGCGAGGGGCTCGCCTCGGCCACCGCGCCCGGCCCGCTGGGCGCCGCGCTCGCCACCGCCCTCGGCCTGTGGCGGCACGACCGCGTCTACGGCGTCGCCCGCGACCCGCTGCTCGCCGCCGCCGTCGACACCGCCGTCACCCGGATGCTGTGGCTGGTCGAGGGCGCCGGGGCCGGCCCGGCCGGCCCCGACCGGGCCGGGCTCCGCGCCCTCGTCGCCGTCCGCGACGCCCTGCTCCACGCCGGACCGCTGCTCTCCGTCCCCCGGGACGCCGCCGAGGCCGTCTTCCGCCGCGTCGCGGCCGACCCGGCCGCCCCGCCCGGCCTCCGCGGCGCCGCCTTCGGCCTGACCCGCGTCCTCGCCCGCGGACCGGAGACCGGTGCCGCCGGCCCGGCGACCGCGGCCGACGGGACCGCGGACGCCGGGATCGCCGGGGCCGTACGGGCCGTCGCCGCGCCCGCCGTGCTCGGCGACTGGCTCGCCGGGCTCTTCGCCGTCGCCCGCGAAGAGGTGACCGCCGGGACGCCGGACGGCGACGCGGGACCGCTCGTCGGCGTCCTCGACGACCTGGTCGCGGCCATGACCGAGACCGACTTCCTCGTCGCCCTGCCCGCCCTGCGCGAGGCCTTCGCCTGGTTCCCGCCCCTCGAACGCGAACGGATCGCCGCCCGCCTCATCGAACGGCGCGGACTGCGCGGCTCGGCCCGCGCCCTGCTCCGCACCACCGCGGATCCGCTGGAGCTCGCCCGGGCCCGCGCACTGGAGGACCACGTGTCACGCACCCTCGACGGCCTCGGCCTGGGAGCCGCCCGATGACCGCCCCGCACACCCCCGACCCCGGACTCGAACGGTGGCGGCTCGTCCTCGGCGCCCCCGCCGAACGCCACACCGGCCCCCTCGGCCCCGAGGCCGCCGCCCGCGACGCCGCGCTCGACTGGCTCTACGGCCGCGACCCCGAGCGGGCCCGGCGCGGCGTGCGCCCCACCGGCCGCGAGGGCGGCGACGGCGCCTCCGCCGTGACCCCCGTCGACTGGCTCGACGACGTGCACCGGCTCTTCCCCCGCGAGACGATCGAGCGGCTCGAACGGGACGCGGTCGAGCGGTTCGAGATCCACGAGATCGTCACCGACCCCGCCGTCCTGGAGCGGATCGAACCCGACCAGACCCTCCTCCGCGCCGTCCTGCGCACCAAGCACCTCATGAACCCCGAGGTGCTGCGGCTCGCCCGCCGCATCGTCGAGACCGTCGTCCGCCGGCTCATGGAGCGCCTGCGGCCCGAGCTGCGCCGCGCCCTCCACGGCACCCGCTCGCGCCGTCCCGCCCGGCTGCCGCTCGCCCGCGACTTCGACTTCCGCGGCACCGTCCGCGCCAACCTCGCCCACTACCGGCCCGAGGAGCGCCGGCTCCTCATCGAGCGGCCCCGCTTCCACTCCCGGACCCGCCGGCACGTCGAGCGCCGGCAGCTGATCCTCCTCGTCGACCAGTCCGGCTCCATGGTCGACTCGGTCATCCACTCCGCCGTGACGGCCGCCTGCCTGTGGGGCCTGCCCGGCCTGACCACCCATCTCGTCGCCTTCGACACCTCGGTGGTGGACCTGACGAGCGACGTCTCCGACCCGGTGGAACTCCTCATGCGGGTCCAGCTCGGCGGCGGCACCGACATCGCCCGTGCCGTCGCCTACGCCACCGGCCTGGTGGACAACCCGCGCCGCGCGATCGTCGTCGTCATCAGCGACTTCTACGAGGGCGGCGACCGCTACCGGCTGGTGCGGGGCGTGCGGGCGCTGGTCGAGCAGGGCACGGTCGTCCTCGGCCTCGCCGCGCTCGACGAGGAGGCCCGCCCCGCCTACGACCGCGAACTCGGGCAGCTCCTCGCCGACGCCGGTGCCCACGTCGGCGCCATGACCCCGGGGCAGCTCGCGGAGTTCGTCGCCGAGAGGCTGGGCCGATGACCCGGACCGACCTCCTCGCCCTGGACGACGGGACGCTCGCCGCCCTCACCAACCGGGGCCTCGTCAAACGCGCCGCGAAGGAACTGGCCGCGGGGGCGGGCGCGTCGGTGACGGAGGGCCCGGACACCACGCTCACCGGCGCCTTTCCCGACGGCGCCACCGCCTCCCTCGCCCCCGGCGCCGGACTCGACCGCGGCACCTGCACCTGCGGCGCCCCCGGTGTCTGCCGCCACCTCGTCGGCCTGGTCCTCGCCCACCGGCGGGCCGCGCGGGACACCACCGCCCCCGCCGGAGCCGACCCCGATCCCGGCCCCGGCCGGTGGTCCTGGTCGCCCGGGGACACCGACGACGAGGCGCTGACGGCCGCCGTCGGAGCGCGGGCGGTGGCCGCGGCGCGCCGGACGCTGGCCCGGGGGTACACCGCGCGGCTGACCCACCCCGGCCCCGAGACGCCCGTCGCCCGCGCCGAACTGCCCACCTGCACCGTCCGTTTCCCGGTCCGGGACGCGGTGGCGCACGCCGTCACGGACGCGGCCGACGCCGTGCGGGGCGAGGCCGTCGCGCTCGCCGTGTGGGCGTTCCGCGCGGCCGTCGGGGCGGATCCCGTCCACCCGCCCGAGCGGGTCGACGTCGGCGGGGCCGCCCCCGGCCGGCCGGGGGCCGCCGCGCTCGCCCGGTGCGGTCCGCTCCTGGCCGAACTGCTGCTCGACGGCGCCGCGCACACCGGCCCGGTCCTCGCCGGGACCCTGGGACGGCTGCGGGACGAGCTCACCGCCGGCGCGCTGCACTGGCCGGCCGGGGTCCTCACCGACGTCCTCGGCCAACTCGCCGCGTACGAGGGGAGGGACGCCCGCTTCCGCGCCGAGGAGCTGGCCGCGCTGCTCGGCGAGGCCGACGGGCGGGCCCGGGCCCGGGGCCTGCCCGGCGCGGTCCTCGGCAGCGGCGAGCACGGCGACACCCCGCTGCGGCGGGTCCGGCTCACCGCCCTCGGCTGCCGGATCTCCGGCACCGCCGGCGACCGCACCGCCGAGGTCCACCTCGCGCACGGCGGCGCGGGCATCGCGCTGGTCCTGCGCCGCCGCTGGGCCGTCGCGGAGGACGCCGGGCCCACCGGGCCGGTCCTGGCCCGGCGCCGGATCGCGGGCAGCACGCTGGGCGCGCTCGCCGTGGGGAACGTGGTGAGCGAGGTCGCCTCCCGCACCCCCGGCCGGACCGTGACGCTCGGCACCTCCCGGGTCGCCGCCACCGGCGTCACCCCCGTCGGCGACGCGTGGGCGGAGCTGCCCGAGCCGCTGCTCGTACGGGACTTCGCGGCGCACGCGCGGGTCCTGCGCCGCCGCCCGCCGCGCTTCGCCCGTCCCCGCGTCGAGGCGGAGTCGGTGCACGTCCTGGCGGTCGAGGCGGTGGAGGAGTGGGGGTACGACCCCGCGCGGCAGGAGCTGCGGGCCACCGTGCGCGACGCCCGGGGCACGGCGGCGCGGGTGGTCGCCCCGTACAACCCCCTCGCCCCCGGCGGCCTCGACGTCCTGGCCGAAGCCCTGCGCGGCGGCCCGGGGGAGGGGCGGGCCGGCCCCCTGCTGCTGAGCGGCTTCGTCCGGGTCACCGGGGAGGGCCTGGTGGTGGACCCGCTCGGGGTCCGTACCGGCGCCGGCACCGTCGTCCCCGATCTGGCGCCGCCGCCCCGGCGGCCCGCCGCGCTGCCGCCGGCCGGGCCCGCGCTCCCCGACGACCCGGTCGCCCTCGCGCTGCACGGCGCCCTGTCCGCGCTCGCCACCGTCACCGTGCACGGCCTGCGCCGGCTGCCGGCCGGGGCCCGGGCCGCGCTCGCGGACGCGGCCGACGCCCTCGCCCGGCGCGGCCTGGCCGTCTCGGCGGAGCAGCTCCGACGGGTGCCGGAGGCGCTGGCGGGGGAGGGCCCGGAGGCGGCGGTGCGGCCCTGGCTCGACGCCCAGGTGCGCCTGCTCACCGCCGCCGAGCTGCACGCGCGCGGGGACTGAACCCGCCCCCCGCCGCCCGTCGGGCCGGGCCCGGCCCCGCCTGCGGTCCCGCCCCGCCCGGACATGAGATGTTTGTCCCGTTTGGCGGAAAAAGGGGTTTTGCATGACGAAAGTCGTAGGGGATCCGGGCGATCGGCGGGAGGACGACGGCGGCCGGGGCGCGGGCGGGCAAGGCTCCGGCGGCCGGGGCGGCGGCCGGGGCGGGACCGGGCGCGGCGCCTCGCGGGTGACGGCGGACCTGCCCGATCACGCGGGCCGCCACCCCGCCCGCACCGATCCGGTCGTCTTCGGCGTCACCGCCGTCCTCACGCTCGCCTTCGTCGTCTGGGGCGCGACGGCCACGGACAGCCTGGAGTCCGTCTCCAGCAGCCTCCTGGACGGCCTGATCCGGGACGGCGGCTGGGCGTTCATGCTGGCCGCGTCCGGGTTCGTCGTCTTCGCGCTGTGGCTGGCGATCAGCCGCTACGGCCGGATCACCCTCGGCCAGGAGGGCGAGGGGCCGGAGTTCCGCACGGTCTCGTGGATCGCCATGATGTTCAGCGCCGGCATGGGCATCGGCCTGATGTTCTACGGCGTGAGCGAACCGCTCGCGCACTACGGCACCCCGCCGCCCGGCACCTCCCCGGCCGACCCGGCCGAGCGGATGGGGACCGCGATGGCCACCACGCTCTTCCACTGGACGCTCCACCCGTGGGCGATCTACGCCGTCGTCGGCCTGGCCATCGCCTACTCGACCTTCCGCCGCCGGCGCCGGCAGACCATCAGCGCCGTCTTCGTGCCGCTGCTGGGGGAGCGCCGGGCGTTCGGCGGCCCCGGACGGGTCATCGACATCCTCGCCATCTTCGCCACCCTCTTCGGCTCGGCGGCCTCGCTCGGTCTCGGCGCGCTCCAGATCGGCAGCGGCGTGGAGGAGCTGGGCTGGCTGGAGAGGACCGGCACCGGCCTGCTCGTCGGCATCATCGCCGTGCTCACCGTGGCCTTCGTGCTGTCCGCCGTCTCCGGCGTGGAGAAGGGCATCCAGTGGCTCTCCAACATCAACATGGTGCTGGCGCTGCTCCTCGCCCTCTTCGTCTTCGTCGCCGGCCCCACCGTCATCGTCCTCGACCTGCTGCCGACCTCCCTCGCCGCCTACATCGGCGACCTGCCCCAGCTGGCCGGCCGCACCGAGGCCACCAGCGGCGACGACATCCACGCGTGGCTGGGCAGCTGGACCGTCTTCTACTGGGCGTGGTGGATCTCCTGGACGCCCTTCGTCGGCATGTTCATCGCCCGCATCAGCCGGGGCCGGACGATCCGTCAGTTCATCGGCGGCGTCATCCTGGTGCCGAGCACGGTCAGCCTCGTCTGGTTCGCGATCTTCGGCGGCACGGCGATGCGCCTGGCCGAGCGGGGCGAGCTGAGGGGCGAGACCACCCCGGAGGGACAGCTCTTCGGGCTGCTCCAGGAGTTCCCGCTGACGGGCGTGATGAGTCTGCTCGTCATGGTCCTCGTCGGCATCTTCTTCGTCTCCGGTGCCGACGCCGCCTCCATCGTCATGGGCACCCTCTCGCAGCGCGGGGCGATGGAGCCGACCCGCCCGGTGGTGGTCTTCTGGGGCGTGGTCACCGGCGCCGTCGCCGCGATCATGCTGCTCATCGGCGACGGCCAGGGCGACGCCCTGGCGGGCCTGCAGAACCTGACGATCCTCGTGGCCGCCCCGTTCGTCCTCGTCATGATCGGCATGTGCGTGGCGCTCATGCGGGACCTGCGCGAGGACCCGCTGATCGTGCGCGGCGAGGTGGGCGAGGAGGTCGTCGAACTGGCCGTGATCGCCGGCCACGAGAAGTACGACGGCGACTTCGAGCTCCGCATCGGACCGGGCACCGCCGACGGCCTTCCGGAGACCCCGGAGACCCCGGAGACCCCGGAGGCTCCGGATGCCCCGGGCGCTCCCGCGGGGCCGGGGACCCGCTGACGGGACCGGCCCTCCGGCCCCCGCCCCTGTCTCCCGGCACCCGGCCCGACGGGAGCCGGGGTCAGGGGGCGACCGAGCGCCAGATGCGGTCGGGGAGGAGGCGGTCGGCCTCTTCGAGGTCGACGTCGCCCAGGGTGAGCCAGCGGCGGGCCATGCCGACGACCGGGCCCAGGACGAGGCTCTCGATCACCGGGGTGGGGAGGTCGGCCAGTTCGCCGGCCTTGCGGCGGTCGTCGAGCCAGTGCTCGATCGGGGTGAGCCGCGCCTCCTGGTTGTCGCGGATCTCGGCGGCGCGGGCCGAGCCCTGCTGGTCGGCGAAGGGGGAGTGCAGCAGGCGCGCGGCGGCCGGCTGGGTGCGGACGAAGTCCAGATAGGTGTGGACGACCGCCTCGATGCCGGAGCGGGCGTCCTGATGGGAGGTCAGGGCGCCGGCCAGGTCGCCGAGGAGGCGGCCGAGCCAGCGCAGGGCGAGGGCGCTGATCACTCCGTGGAGGTTGCCGAAGTGGTGGTAGACGCTGCCGGTGCTGACTCCGCTCACCCGGGTCAGGGCGGAGACGGTGAGCCCTGCCTCCCCCTCGCGCGCGTAGAGGTCGAGCGCGGCGTCGAGGACGCGTTCGACGGTGACTTCTCCGCGCTGCTGCTTCCGGCTCATCGAGCGGGGTGCCCCTTCGGTCCGTGCCGTCCCCGGCCTGGTTCTTCCGTACCTGGTCAGCATAGGAGGCGCGGACGGCCGCAGGCCCCCGCGCGGTGGTCCGAGGGTCCCCGCGCGGCGGCCGGACGGGGGTGCCGGGCCGGCCGGGCCCGGCGGCGGGCTCAGGCCAGGGCCAGGAAGAGCTTCTCCAGCTCCGCCTCCGTCATCGGGGGAGCGTCCGCCGCGTCGTCGGCGAGGCACTGCCGCATCCCGCTCGCCACGATCTTGAAACCGGCCCGGTCCAGGGCCCGGGAGACGGCGGCCAGTTGCGTCACCACGTCCTTGCAGTCGCGGCCCGACTCGACCATCGCGATCACCCCGGCCAGCTGTCCCTGGGCGCGCCGCAAGCGGTTCAGCACCGGCGTCATCGCCGCTTCGTCGACCTGCACGGCGGTCCTCCTCGCTCTCGTCCCCCTCCCCATAGGATACCCGGTGGGGTATTAAATCGCCCGGTATCGGACCGGGCCGCTCATTCGCGGACCGGGGCGGTGCGGTGCAGGGCCCGCCGCACCCTCGGCGCGGCCACCGCCACCGCTCCGGCCGCGCCGAGCGCCGCCCAGACGGCGGGACGGGTCCAGAGGGCGGTGTCGAGCTGCCGGACGAGCACGAAGACGCCCATGACGACGACGAACCAGCCGAACGCCCTGCGCAGCGCGTCCTGCGGGACGCGTCCGGCGAGGCGGACGCCGATCAGGCTGCCGGCCACGGCCGCCGCGGTCACCGTCAGGGCGAGGCCCCGGTCGACGGACGCCCCGGAGAGGTGCCCGGCCAGGCCGGCGAAGGAGTTCGCCGCGATGACGAGGAGCGAGGTGCCGACCGCGACGCCCATCGGCAGTCCGCCGAGGAGCGCGAGGGCGGGGACGACGAGGAACCCGCCGCCGGAACCGACCAGACCGGTCACGGCACCGACGGCCAGGCCCTGGGCGGCGACGCGCGTGAGCGGCAGGTCGCGGCGGGCGGGCCCGGCCGTCCTCTGCGCGCCGCCACGCGGCTTCCGGAGCATCGCGAAGGCGGTGGCGAGCATCATCAGCGCGAACGCGACGAGCAGGACCGTGCCGGGGACGTACGCGGCGAGCCGTCCGCCGCCGTACGCGCCCGCCATGCCGAAGGCGCCGAAGAACAGGCCGGTCCGCCACCGCACCCGGCGGGCGCGGGCGTGCGGGACCAGGGCGGCGAGGCTGGTGACGCCCACGACGAACAGGGAGGTGGCGATCGCCTCCTCGGCGTCCTGCCCGGCGAGGTGGACCAGGATCGGGACGGTGAGGAGGGAGCCCCCGCCGCCGAGGATCCCGAGGCTGACGCCGACGAGGAGGGAGGCCGCGACGATCAGGACGGTCACGACGCGCTCCGCAGCTCCGCGATCACGGCGCGGAGGTCGGTCCGGGGGCCGCGGTTGTAGGGGAGCTTGGAGAGCAGGACGCCCAGGGCGCAGGAGTTGCTCAGCGCGGCGTAGGTCAGGCCGGCGCCGACGGCGGTGCCGACGAGGTGGGCGCCGGGGACCAGGAGGCCCACCAGGCCGGTGACCAGGACGACGGAGCCGGCCACCAGGCGGACCTGGCGCTCCATGTCCCAGCGCTCGGCGCCCCGCTCCACCGGGGCGCCGACGGCCTCCCAGGCGTTCACGCCGCCCTCCAGGACGCGCAGGCCCGGCAGGCCGGCCCGGGCGAGGGCCTGCTCGGCCTCCCGGGCGCGCCCGCCGGAGCGGCAGACGAGCACGACCTCCTCGTCCAGGTGCGGGACCAGTTCCGCGCGGTGCTCGCGCAGGGTGTGCAGCGGGACGTTGTACGCGCCGGGGATGTGGACGGCGCGGAACTCGGCGGGGGTGCGCACGTCGAGCACCCGCGCCCACCCGCTGCCCGAACCGGTCCTCGGCCACTCCGACTACCAGGCCGACCCGGCCTTCGCGGTCTGCCGGGCCGCGCTCCTGGAC